>JBKPJP010000229.1:0-5475 GCA_046730735.1 Acidobacteriota bacterium
GGTTCAGGATCATCCGCGTGATCAACTCCTTATCGCCGTTCAAGTTTAGCGACGAAGAGTTGTTTTCAGTCGTCAGCCGCACGCCTTTGCGTGTCGCAAGCACTTGCGCCGCGCGTGCACAGTCTTTGACGGCATCGTTCAATGAGACTCGCTCCCTGATCAACGTTGCAGGCGCGTCGATAGGTTGGCGCGCGAGGATGAAGAGATCTTCGACGATTCGCGAGAGTCGTTCTGCTTCTTCCTGAATCAACGACAGCGACTCCTGATACTCATCGGCAGTCCGCCGCTTCGTGAGCGCCACTTCCGTTTCGCCGCGTAACACCGCGAGCGGCGTGCGGAGTTCGTGAGAAGCGTCGGCAATGAATCGTTGCTGTTCGTTGAAAGCACTCTCGAGCCGCGAGAGCAAGTCGTTAATCGTTGTAGCCAAACGCCCGAGCTCATCACGCGGATTGTTCACATCGAGTCGCTGAGAAAGACTCTCCGCAGAAATGCGCTGCGTCTGGCTATTCATTGACGCGATTGGCCCGAGACTCTTGCGCGCAAGGAAGTAACCGCCGAGCGATGCCAATAACAGGACGAGGGGCACTCCCGCAAAGAAGTCACGTCGCAATTGGCGTAATCCATCTTCAATAACGCTCGCAGGCTCTGCAACGACAGCGAACCCGAGGTTCTGGTCCAATGACAGAGGAACAACCGCAGCTCTTAGACCATCGACTGTCACCACGCCCGACTTTCGCGCTCGCGCTTGTTCGAGTGTGGCAGAAGGAATCGTGATGACTCTGCCGGATAAATTTCTGGACGAGGCAATGGGGCGGCCCGTGTTATCAATCACTTCGACATAATGATTCGGGAAAGTCAGTTCTACAAGGACAACTTCGCCGGCCCTGGTGAGAGAGTGTTGCTCTGCAAACTCCTCGACGTAAGCGCTGGCAACTGTCTCCGCGGTTGAACGTAACGATTCGTCCTGGCGTTGATGAAAAATGGCGGCGGCCGCGTAGTAAGCGAGGAGCGCAAAGGCAATCAGCGATAGACCAAGTACAGCGGCGTACCAGAGCGTCAGCCTTGTGCGAACGGAATCAAACATCGCATTCGATCATAACGCCGGCAACTCAGAAGCTCCACGTCAGCCCGATACCATACTGGCGCGCGCGACGGTTGACTTCAGGCGAGATGGTGGGCCACCAGAGATTACTGACTGAAGTGTCGAGCACATCACGATGACGTTTGCGATAGACATACTTGCCAATCCCGTATCCCAAAGCGCTGCCCGCGAGCACGTCTGACAGGTAGTGTTTGTGTACTGCAAAGCGGGCAACGCTCACGGCGCCGGCAGTTGCAAACGCAGCGATTTGAACACTGCGACGATCGTGGTATTCGCTGGCGATTACAGTCGCAACTGCCCACACCTGTGTGCTGTGGCCTGAAGGGAAGGAGAGTCCGCCATCGAAGAATTCGCTGCGCTCTCTCCCGGTCGCAGGCCGCACGCGTTGAGTGATGCCTTTAATCGCCGAGCTGACGAGCAGGCTATTAATCAATGCTTCCGCACTCAACACGCCAGTTTCGCGCGCTCGCGCATTGTTGTTCTTGCGACCGAGAAGATAGAAAGTTCCCGCCACAGCACCGAGGCCGTAGACTGAACCAACATGACTTATGGCTCTACTCGCACCTACCTGGCGATCGAATTCGGCCATTTCGTCACCGGTGATGCGATCGGTCGTAATCAGCGCCATCAGACCGATGCTGCCGGGCACGATCCACTTCGTATCAGCGCGCTCAATATGAAGCGGGGCGGTCCAGATGGCTTTCTGATCCTCAAGAATGTTTTTGAAGAAGTCTTTCTCGATTGACGGTGTGGGTGTTTGCGCAGTTGCCGTCATTACGGTCACTACTGCAAAACCGATCATGCCGAAGAGGCAACGCAGTCCACTGTTTCTTCGCATGTATTAAACCTCAGTTTCTTCTGAATGATCCCGGCGCAACATCGCATAGACCGTCGGCGTGACGATTAACGACAGGCCGAGCGCCATCGTTAGACCACCGATTACTGCAATCGCCAGAGGTTGCAGCAGTTCTGAACCCGCTCCAATTGCGAGCGCCAACGGCAGCATGCCGAGCATTGCCGCGAGCGACGTCATCAACACCGGTCTGAATCGCCGGCGCCCCGATCGCAAAAGTGCCTGTCTTAACGTGTCTCCGGAGGCGAGATTCTCTTCAACCGCATCGAGCATCAGGATTCCGTTCTTCGCTACGATGCCGACGATCATGATCATGCCCATTAATGAGACGACATTCAATGTTGAACCGGTGATGAACAACGCCAGCAGCACGCCGCTGAGTGCGAGCACAGCGCCGGTCACGATTGCGATCGGATGCGCATACGAACGAAATTCGATGAGGAGGGTGATGAAGACAAGCAGTACGGCGAGGAGGAGCGCGAGGGCCAATTCGCGAAAGCTGGATTGTTGCTCCTGATACAGGCCGCCGTATTCGACGGTCATTCCCGGTGGCAGCTTCACATCCTCAACCAGTTGCTGTTGAATTTGACGAATCGCCGTGCCGAGATCGCTGCCTTCGAGACGTCCGGTGACAGCAATCATCTGACGCAGGTTCTCGCGCTCGATCTCCGCTTGTCCTTTGTCAATGTCAACGTCGGCGACTTGGTCGAGTCGGAACAGTTGTCCCGACGAAGAACGCACTTGCAAAGCTTTCACTTTGTCGAGTGAGGTGCGCACGTCAGCTGGAAAAATAACTCTCACTTTGATCAAACGATCCTGCTGCAAAATCGAAGAGGCGGCGTCGCCCGTCATCGCGGTGGTGATGGTTGCTGCGACGTCGTTGGCAGTCACTCCAAACTGCGAAGCACGCGCCGGATCGATGTTGAATGTAACGGCTGGTCCACTAATGACGACGCCGTTGAGCGTATCGACCACACCAGGCACCTTCTTGATCGCCGTTTCCACTTCGTCGGCCTTTGCCTGCAACGCCGCTGCGTCTTCACTGAACAGTTTGACTTCGATCGGCTCAGGATTACCTTCGAGATCACCGATCACGTCAGGCACGATGCCGACAAACTCGACTTCCAAAGCCGGCTCTGACTCGGCGATCTGATCGCGCAACTCTGCGATCACTTCCTCGGTGCTGCGTTTGTGAGCGGGTTTCAGCTTCACCGCAAAGTCGCCGGTGTTAGGTTCGGTTACGAATAGACCCATTTCCAATCCGGTGCGTCGCGAGTAGCTTTCGATCTCGGGCGTCTGCATCAACATCTCTTCAACGTGCCGGAGCATGCGATTGGTTTCCTCGAGCGAAGAACCGGCAGGCGCGATGTAATCGAGCACAAAAGCACTCTCGTCGAATTCGGGCAGAAACTCGGAGCCGAGTGTTTCAAACAACAGGTAAGAACCGGCAAGCACGAGGATGATCGTTGCGCCGACAATCCAGCGTCGATCGAGTGCAAAGCCGAGTATCGATTCGTAGCGTTGGATGATGACGCCCAAAACTCTGCCGTGAGTTTCCTCATCTTCATGTGGTTTCGCCCTGACGAATCGTTGCGCCAGCACCGGCGTGAACGCGAGCGCAAGCACGAGCGAAGTCAACAGCGCCACGGACATCGTGAGCGCAAGGGAACGGAAGAATACGCCAGTTACTCCGGTTAACAACGTCAACGGCAGAAAGACGACTACGGGCGTGATTGTCGAGCCGATAATCGGCACAGTGATCTCGGAAACCGCGCTCTGAACGGCTTCGCGTCGGGACTGTCCACGCGACATGTGAGTGTAGATATTTTCAACGACGACGATCGCGTCATCGATCACGAGACCAATTGCAGCAGCAACACCGCCGAGCGTCATCAGATCGAAATTGAGTCCCGCCAGCCACATCGCGAGGAAAGTGACGAGCACGGTCACGGGAATCACGAGAATGGCAACGAACGTCGTGCCCCAGTTGCGCAAAAACGCGTAAAGAATCACGACTGACAGCAACAAGCCGATGAGGATCGAATCACGCACGGAGTTGATCGACTCGCGCACCAGTAGCGACTGATCGTAGTAAGCAGCGACTCGCACATCTTTCGGAATTTGCCCGCGCATCGCGTTCAATGCCGCTTTTACTTCATCGACAACGGCGACCGTATTCGCGTCGGGTTGGCGATTGATATTGACGAGCGCAGCCGGATGGCCGTCGGCAGTGACGATCGTGTATTGCGGTTCGACACCGGCGGCGACAGTCGCGACGTCAGCGACGCGCACCGGTGCGTTGTTGACGGTCGCGACGACGATGTCGTTGAGCTCGTCTGGGCGCTTTGCCTGGCCGCTGATTAGCGCGAGCTCGAGTTGATGATTCTCCTCGATCAGGCCAGGCGACACGATGATGTTCGAGTTGCGGATCGCATCGACAACTTGTTGCGTGGAGACATTGTGGGCCGCGAGCTTGTCGGGATCGATAGTGACGTGAAACTCGCGCGTCTTGCCCCCCGCCACGCCGACGATTGCGACGCCCGGCAAGCGTGCGAGTTGCGGGCGCACGATGTAAGTTGCGAGATCCGTAAGCGTGGCCTGGTCGCGTTTGTCTGAAGTCAGGCTGTAGCCGGTGACGGGGAAGACTGCAAACGTGAGTCGATCGATGTTGCGAATCTCGGCGGTGGGCGGGAGTGAGGTCAGGAGTTGAGACATCCGCGCCTGGACCAGGCCCAACTCCTGATTGATGTCGCCATTCCAATTGAAGAAGAGATTGATCTCAGCGGAGCCGCGCGCGGTCTTTGACTTGATGCGCGCGATGCCGGGGATGCCGTTCATCGCTTCTTCGATCGGACGTGTAACTGACACGAGTGTTTGCGATGCCGGCGCCTCGCCGTTATCGACGATGATCACGATTCGCGGAAAGTCAGTCTGCGGAAAAATCGCGACCGGCAGTTGCCACGCCGCGTACAGACCCGCCGCACACAGCAGCACAACGATCACGACAATCGCGCGCGACTGGTATGCAACGACACTCGCGAGATTCATCAGTCTTTATCCGCGTTCATCTGCGGCTCGACTTTCGTGCCATCCGGTAACGCATAGTTACCCTCAATCACCACCGTCTCCCCACCCTTTAATCCTTCAACGATCTCGATCTTCTCCGCAGTGCGAATGCCGATCGTGACCTTCGTTTCGTGCGCCACGTTTTGCTTGTCGACGACGACTACAGTTCCTTCAGTTGCGTCACTCGTTTCGAGCGTCACGGCAGAGGCAGGCACGACCACCGCGTTGTCTTTCGAGTTCGCCGCAATCGTGACCTGGGCTGCTCCATTCGCGCGCAACTTGCCGTCGCCGTTACCGAGTGTCACCCAAACTTCAACCGTGCGGCTGGTCGCATCGCTCGAACGACTCAGAAGCGTGACCTGGCCATGCATCTCCTCGGTCGCATTGTCGGTTGGTACGACTGTGACCTGTCTCTTATACACATCTCCGAGCCCACGAGACCATAGTAAGGATC
>JBKPJP010000230.1:0-5027 GCA_046730735.1 Acidobacteriota bacterium
AACTTGTCTCTTGCGGCTTTGCCGGCATATCGCTCTTCGAAAACCGCGGCAGCAGATCGTCGCGCATGGCCAACTGATAAACAGACCACGCGACCACCATCGCATCTTTCTTTACATCGTCTTCGAGAATTCGTTCGTAGGTGTCGAGATTCGTGTGCCAGGTGTGCGTGCCATACTCGATCGGATCCTGGCCCATGCCAATGCCCGGCAAACCGGCCTCGTTAAACGAAGTGTTATCAGAGCCGCCAAGCCTGCGACTGCGCGTTGTAACTGCACCAACTACACCGTCGTCTTTGAAAGGCTCGAGAATCCCTCGCAGGATGCCCGCCGCTTCGGGTGGTCCAAACACGCCCGCACCACGCACGCGTCCGGTGCCGGAATCGATGTTGAAGTAACCACCAAACTTTTCGTAACCAGGTTTTGGAGCTTCGAACGATCCGAAGTGCTCTTTCACGTAAGCTTGCGAGCCAAGCAGTCCTTGTTCCTCACCACTCCACAACGCGACGCGAATCGTACGGCGTGGTTTGACGCCGAGCGTCTTCAGAATGCGAGCAGCTTCCATCATGATCGTGCAGCCGATGGCATTGTCGGTTGCACCGGTGGCGGCATGCCATGAGTCGAGGTGGCCTCCCAGCATGATCACTTCGTCGGCCTTATCAGTGCCGCGAATCTCTGCGATCGTGTTGTAAGAAGTCGAGCCCTCGGGATAGACGTGGTTGACGATATTGAATTCGAGCACGACATCGGTGCCGTCGTTCAGAATGCGAGCAATACGGCCGAAGTCTTCGTTGCTCATTACTACTGTCGGAACCACTTTGTTAACGTCAAACGTGGGGTTGTCAAAGGCACGAATCTGGCGAAATTCACGACCTGCATCGTTAACACGCACCAGCGCCCCGTTCTCTTTCAGAAACGCATCGAGCTGTTCGTTGATCTGGCGATACGTTAACGGCTTGGGCGCGTTGGGATCCGGCGTGGGAGTTGGTGACGGTGTCGGAAACGAGAATGGGCGCGCATTTGGTCCATAACGTTGCTGTGCCTGCTCGTCGCTAAGCCGTTTTGACGGCGGACTGAGATTAACCGGTATTGAAGCCGGCTTACCGATCAACACGATCTTGCCGCGCACTTTCGCTTTGTAGTTGTTGAAAAAAATCTTGAGCTGGTCCTGCGTCACTCTAGCCGGCGGGATTAGCTGGTACGCGCTGGCTTGCACTGTTCCCTTCGTGCTCGGCGTCCACGCAAGCACTTCGCACACGAGTGGATCTTTGACGGGCGAGATGAGATGTGCCGTCAGGCGTTCGTTTAGCCAACCGGGATGCTTGAAGTCCCATGGCTCGAGGTGCGCGTTCTCGAGTCCCCAGGCGGTCATCTGTTTAACTGCCCACTCTGCCGCCGCTTTGTGATTCGGCGAACCCGTCAACCTTGGGCCATAGAGATCCGTAAACATGTGCATCGTCTTCATGATTTGCGAATGTTCCATGGCTTCCTTACGAATGCGGCTCAACATGTCGCCGCTGCCATTCTGAGCGGCGATCGGAAGAACGAGCAGCGAGAGAATTATCGACAGGGCGACAACGCGTCGTTTCAGCATCTTTTATCTCCGGGAGATGGGTTGGGTTGGATTACAGCGCCCAAGATTATAGACTACATCCATAACAATCGGAGAATGTCTTCTATGAGCGCAGTTATCAAACCAACGCAAAGCGAAATTTCTGAAAACAGTTCACTGCCTAACTCTCGTCGCGTTTACGTCGACGGTCAACTGTCCGGCGTGCGTGTGCCTTTTCGCGAGATCACGCAGAGCCCGTCACGAAATTTTGACGGCACTTTGGTCGCGAATCCACCGGTTCGTGTTTACGACACGAGTGGACCGTGGGGTGATCCATCGCAGCAATGCGATGTGCGTGAAGGATTGCCGCAACTGCGACGCGAGTGGATCGTCAGTCGTGGTGATGTTGACGAGTACGAGGGTCGTGAGCCCCGTCCGATCGACGATGGCTATCTATCGTTTGAAGCTGCGAAGCGCGCCCGCGTAAAGGACGTCGGTCGTCTCGAAGATTTTCCCACCGCACGACGCACAGTGCTGCGCGCGAAGCCGGGATCATGCGTGACGCAACTCCATTACGCGCGACGCGGAATCATCACGCCCGAGATGGAGTTCATCGCGATCCGTGAAAACCTCGGGCGCGAAGCGGCATGGGAAGCAGGGGATGCGCCGCGCGACTCGCTGTTGCACCAACATAAAGGACAATCGTTCGGCGCGCAGATCCCGAACTTTGTTACGCCTGAATTCGTGCGTTCTGAAGTCGCGCGCGGACGAGCAATCATTCCGGCCAACATCAACCATCCTGAGTCGGAGCCGATGATCATCGGCCGTAACTTCCTCGTCAAGATCAATGCCAACATCGGCAACTCGGCAGTCGCATCGTCGATAGAAGAGGAAGTCGACAAGATGCGTTGGTCCATTCGCTGCGGTTCTGACACGGTGATGGATCTCTCGACAGGGAAGAACATTCACGCGACACGCGAATGGATCATTCGCAACTCACCCGTGCCGATCGGTACTGTGCCAATCTACCAGGCGCTCGAGAAAGTCGGCGGCAAGGCTGAAGAACTTACGTGGGAGATCTTTCGCGACACGCTGATCGAGCAGGCGGAACAGGGCGTTGACTACTTCACGATCCACGCTGGGGTGCGATTGCCCTACATTCCTTTAACGGCCCGCCGAACGACGGGCATCGTGAGTCGTGGTGGTTCGATCCTCGCGAAGTGGTGCCTGGCCCATCACGAGGAGAGTTTTCTTTACACGCACTTTCGCGAGATTTGCGAAATCATGGCTGCTTACGATGTGTCGTTCTCGCTCGGCGATGGACTGCGACCGGGTTCGATTGCAGATGCTAACGATGAAGCGCAGTTTGCGGAGTTGGAGACGCTTGGTGAGTTGACGAAGATTGCCTGGGAGCACGATTGCCAGGTGATGATCGAAGGTCCGGGGCATGTTCCGATGCACCTGATCAAGGAGAACATGGACAAGCAACTCGAGACTTGTCAGGAGGCGCCGTTCTACACGCTTGGACCACTGACGACCGACATCGCACCTGGTTACGATCACATCACGTCAGCAATCGGCGCGGCAATGATCGGGTGGTTTGGAACGGCGATGCTCTGTTACGTCACTCCGAAAGAGCATCTCGGTCTGCCGAATAAGAAGGACGTCAAAGATGGCGTGATCTCATACAAGCTCGCGGCGCACGCCGCGGACCTGGCAAAGGGGCATCCGGGCGCGCAGTATCGTGACAACGCATTATCGAAGGCGCGTTTCGAGTTTCGCTGGGAGGATCAGTTCAACCTCTCGCTCGATCCGGAAGTGGCTCGCGAGTATCACGACGAGACTTTACCTCAGGAGGGCGCAAAACTGGCGCACTTCTGTTCCATGTGCGGCCCGCACTTTTGTTCGATGAAGATCACCCAGGATGTGCGCGAGTATGCAGCGCAAAAGCAGGTTGATACGGCAGCGGCTTTGAGCCTGGGAATGCAGGAGAAGGCGCAGGAATTTGTCGAAACCGGCGGCGAAATCTATCGAAAATAGAAGCCGCCGCTCATTCCGCATAGCTTCACAAAATCCATAAGAATTTGTGTACCTATCTCACGCGTTGTTGCGAAACGGCTTATGTGTGCGAAAATACACACAGCATACAGCGAGGTAGGGAACTATGCGATTGAAACCAGTAGACTCGGATATGCTGAGGTTAATTGGGTATGACCCCCGGGCGCGAATACTCGAGGTCGTATTCAACAAGGGCGGCCAGTATAAATACAAAGGGGTGCCTGCCACGGAATTCAAGAAATTGATGAGTGCGGACTCAATCGGGAAATACATGCACCGCCACATCATCGATCGGTACGATTACGAGCGAGTTAATTAACCATGTGAAGCGGGGGCAAGCCCCTCTTCCTGACTTGTTCTTGCTACAATTCACACTAGATGGAACAAGTCAGGCAAGAACAGCTAGAACAAGTCAGGAAGAGGGGCTTGCCCCCGCTCTAACGCTAAACCAAGCCGGCCTTGCGTTGCATTTCCTTTAACGTCTCGGGAATGAACGACGTGATCTGGTGGGTCTCTTCACGACCGTCAGCGTAAGTCTGATACAAATTAAAATCCGGCAAGGCGAGGCAGCTTAGCGGCGACTGGTGGTTGTAGCCGGTGTCGAGCCCAATCGCACTGTGCGAAATATAAATTCCATGCCGGCCGACACGTCCGCGCAGAGGCAGAAGCGGCGTTGGCGTATGTCCAAACACACACGGTTTGCCTTTGTAGTTCTTGTAAAAATCCATATCGCGCATCCACAGCAGCGACACTTCGGAACTTTCACTCGGATGCTTGCCTTCATCCAACCCGGCATGAACGTAGATCGCGTAGTCGTCTTCGTAATAGAACGGCAGATCCTGCATGAACGCGAGATGTTCCGCCGGAAATGATTGCCTAAACTTAATCCTCGCGGCTTCGAGATCCTGTTCACTATCGACTCGCAGGGACACACCCGTGTACTGTTCAAACGTTCGCTCACCGCCGACTACCGGCGTGAGCCACAGATTGCCGTGACCCTCGAGAAAGTCCATCAACATCTGTTCATGATTCCCGCGCAGGCAAATAACTCGTTCGGGATTCTCGCTGCATAGTTTCAGGATGTGAGAAACGCAGCACGGCGCATCCGCGCCACGGTCGATCAAATCGCCCAGAAAGACGAGCGTGTCTTGCTCCGGATCGCGCGGCAGCATATCGAGCAGGTTGAGGAGCTGCGCGCATCGACCATGTATGTCGCCCACGATAAATGTTTTCATTCAGACTGGTCCCCGGATGGTTGTTCGCGTTGGCTCTTGATGCGATTCATCAATTCGACGAAACGTGGATCCTCGTGCATGTCAGTCCAGTTTGGATCAGACTCAAACCACTTGTAATTCTCATTGCCGAGACTGATGGCAGTTTCCAACCATCTAAGCGCTTCGACTTGTCGGCCCTGCAAAAG
>JBKPJP010000231.1:0-4181 GCA_046730735.1 Acidobacteriota bacterium
CGCCAACTGTATATGGTGTGCGTCCTGAAGCGGCTATGCCGACCAATGCATCCGCTTTGGTGAAACCGCGTTGCTGGAGATCATGCCGGCCGGCGTCCTCGTCGTCTTCTGAAGCTTCAACCGCGCGATAACAAGCTTCGTAGCCGCCGGCAATTATTGCCTGCACCAGATCAGGCGATACGCCAAACGTCGGCGGACATTCAGACGCGTCGAGCACGCCCAAACGCCCGGACGTTCCTGTACCCGTGTAAAACAGACGACCACCCCTCGCGAGTCTCGCAACCGTTTCATCCACCGCCTTCACAACATCACCAAGCACCCGCTTCACCGCAGCCGCCACGAGTGTGTCCTCTTCGTTCATGAGGGCGACGATCTCCGCAGTCGACTGTGAACTGAGATTTTGTGAACGTGGATTCTCTTGTTCGGTGATTGGAAGAGGAGTTTCGCTGCTCATCTTGTGCCGCTGGGATCAAACTGCGAGAGCGATGTGGTTGACACGTTCACGCGCCATTCTAGCGGCAGCGACCGCTGGAGCGAAGTGAGGCGGCTCAAAAAACGCTCGCGGCGCGACTTTTCTGACCTCGGCGCGCAGCGTGTTGAGCATCAAGTCGCCAGCCGCACGAAACACACCACCTACGTAAGCGATCTGAAAACGCTCGCGCTCCATCTGCAAATGACGAATCACTGCTACCGCCGCGTGGCCGAGTTCCGTGCCGCCATCAGCGACGATCTGCAACGCCACTTCGTCTTTTGACTTTGCCGCGTCGACAACGTCTCTGCCAAAACCAGCTAAACGTTCATTCGTAATGGTGGGCGCGTAGATTGCAGTCGTCAGATCGTCCGGAGTGGTGACGTGAAAATACGCGCACGCCAGATCGGTCAGCATCGTTTTTGGACCACGCCCGTCAAATGCGTATGCGACTGCACGCAACGCTCGTCGCGCGAGCCATGCGCCACCACCCTCGTCTCCGGCGATTGGTCCCCAGCCGCCCGCGCAGCAACGCTTCTGACGCGCGTTGATGCCGCAACAGATCGATCCGGTACCCGCAATCACGACTAACCCCGGCGCGCCGTCAGTCGCACCGTACAAAGCAATGGCAGCGTCAGTGACGACTTCAATCTCACCAACACCCAACGGCGCAAGCGTTTCGCGCATGCGTTCGCGTAGCTCTCGGCGACGCGCGCCGGCGAGGCCGATCTCAGCCGCAATCAGATCGCCGCGACGCAGTTTTGCCGACGCGCAGGCATCGTCGATCGCTTCGCGTACCGCCGCCGCTGCTGCGGCAATTCCGACTCGCAGAGGATTTGAAGGTCCAGCTCGCCCTTCGCCGATCACACGTTGGCTCGCGTCTATGATCACGGCTTCGGTCTTGGTCCCGCCGCCATCGACGCCGACCACCGAGCTCAGTCGATTCAACATTATTGATTATTCTAGGGGCCGCTGGTCTATAATGGAAACTAAAAGATTTTATTATTACGATAATCCATCTTGATAACTGGAGCTTGTTGTGGAAATTCGACAATTGCGGGCCTTCGTGGCCATCGCCGAGTCAGGCACGTTCACTGCCGGGGCGTTGCGAGTTCACGTGACGCAGGCGGCCATCAGCATGCAGATCAGGCAGTTGGAGACGGAAATCGGCGCGAAAGTGTTCGTGCGCGCGCCGCGTCACGTCATTCTCACGGAGGCTGGTGAGCAGCTTTTACGCCGGGCCCGGCACATTCTCCGCGAACACGATGCGGCGCTCGATGAGATTGCAGAGCTGGCTGGCGCGGAACGAGGGCGACTCAGAATCGGCAGTGCGTCGGCGATGGTCCTGACCGAACAGTTGCCTTCGATGCTCAAAGAGTTACGCAAACAGCATCCGGCGGCTGAGATCGCGGTTACGTCCGGCACGAGCGAGGTGCTGGTGGACCAGATACTCGCGGGCGAAGTGGACGTTGCGTTTGTTTCGCTTCCGGTTGACGTCCGCGGCATCAAGACCGAGAGACTCAGCCAGGACCAACTCGTTGCAATTGCTTCGCCGCGACACAAGCTCGCAAAGCAAAAAACTATCAGCGCCTACACACTCGCGGGCGAGCGTTTGATTCTCGGCGAGCGTGGCGGCAACACGCGCCGCTTGATCGATCAGTTTTTTGCGCAAGCCGGAGTGACGTTGCACGTCGCGATGGAACTCAGTCGTCAACAGGCGATCAAACGAATGGTTGAGGAAGACATGGGCGTCGGTATCGTGCCGTTGCAGTCAGTGAAAGAAGAAGTTGAGAAAGGAAGATTGATCCGCTGGTGGATCGAGGGTGCGCAGATCAACTGGGAACTCGGCATCGCGCAGTTGAGTAACGGCTACGACTCACCAATCATGCAGAAGTTCGTGTCGCTGGCCCATAAAAATTTCAACGACGCCACACCAAAAACGAAAAAGTCCAGCCACAGATTACACAGATAAAATCGGATTTTTATCCGCGTAATCCGCGTACTAATTGTTCGATATCTTCTTCGTTATTGAAGAAGTCGGTTGCCACGCGAAAACCTTGCGGCTTTTCAGTGACTAAGATTTTTTGTGATGCGAGCTTCGTAACGACCTCAGCCGGATTCTCCGCCGCAACAAGCGTCTCCGCGGATCGAAACCGCTCATCTTCAAGCGGCGACAAAACTTTCCAACCAATCTCGTTCAATCTCGCCGTTAGCGTGCGATTCAGCTCGAGCGCCCGTGCTTCGATGTTCGCCATACCGATCGATTGCATCAACTCGATCGACGCATCCAGTGAAAAGATGCCTGCGAAATGAGGACAGCCGAGTTCCGCTCTGGCGGCTACATCGTGGCGCAGATGTACTTCGTCATTTTTGGTTGCATAAGGATCCTGAACGCTGAGCCAGCCGATTTCTCGCGGACGCGATCTCTCCTGAAGTTCCCGGCTGATGTAAACAAATCCGGAGCCGTAGCCTGAGAGCATCCACTTGTGACCAGTCGAACACAACGCATCGATCTTCATGCGCTTCACATCGATATCGAAAACGCCGGCCGCCTGGCTCGCGTTGACCACGAGGGCGTGCGCGCCTTTGATGCTTGCAAGCTCCTCGAGATCGGATCTGAAGCCATTTGAAAACTGCACGTAACTCAACGATAAAATGCCGGTGCGCGTATTCATCGCCGCACGCAAATCTTCGGGCCTCACGACGCCGTTTACAGACTTAACCAAATGCACCGGAATGCGGCGATGCATCCATGGAATCGTCGTCACTGGAAACTCGAGGTCACACGAGATCACCTCACCATGTTTCTCGAGTGCATCGACAATCAGGTTCATGCCACTCGACGTGTTGGTCGTAAACCCGATCTCATCCGGCTCGGCATTGATGAACGCCGCCACGCGCGCACGCACCTCTTCGCGACGCGCTAGCCAGTCATCCCAGTGAACGTCACCGTCATCTCTCATCTGCTCGTAGTAAGCCGAACCTGCTTTTGCAGTCGACTCGGCAAGCGGCCCGGCCGCAGCCGTGTTGAGATAAACGCTCCTGGTCGTGACGGGAAACTGCTGGCGGATGTCGGTCCAATTGATCATTTCGTTATGGCATACAGTAGCAAATTGAACAGAGAAAGTGGACCTGCTCCTCATCTGGTAGTGATGCAAAGTGAACTCAGGCAAATAACGCCGAAGGCGTTGGCTAATTTCAGCCCATCGTTGGAGCGTAGTGACAACGATGGGTTAGTTGCTCCTAAATTTCTTAACAACCCTGAAAGGGTTCGGCAATCGGCAAACCCTTGCAGGGTTCAAAATTTTCTTTATGATCGTCTACCCAGGGTTCTCGCTTGCGCTCGAACCCTGGGCTGGAATTGGACAACGCCTTCGGCGTTATGAATAGTCGAAGTCAAAACTGCACCATCTCCCTTGCTAAGATAGAACACAAGCTCAGGGAGTCTCACATCAGCAAGAGCAAAATTGGTCGTCTTGGGTTACGGCTGCGAAAAGGCACAACAAGTGACCACGACACAGAATGAGGCTCGCCTCTCATAAAGCAGAGTTGGTCGCAGACAAGGAGAACAAACTGAATCTGTTCCGAGATAATCAAAGAAATTGAGGTGAAATAAGCATGCTGTTTTTGGTCGAATATGCTCGGCGTCAAGGCAAGCTCGTTAGTTTCCAAGCATTTAAGAATGAGGATGCCACGTTGGCTAAGAATACCC
>JBKPJP010000232.1:0-16144 GCA_046730735.1 Acidobacteriota bacterium
TTGTGTTTCCCTACGCGTTTTAACGAGCTGCATAAGGTAGCCCGGCATGCATCGCGACGATAGTTCAGGTTCCTGTCGAAGCCTGTCGCCCCCGTATTTGCGAAGCCAAACCATTATAAACGTTGAAAAATCCTCCCGCAAAGACGCAAAGCCCGCAAACTACTCAAACTACCACTCCTACTTAGCGCCTTCGCGTCTTTGCGGGATATAATTTGCTCGCTTTCGGTGCTTCTGTGGCTATCCACGTTGCCCACACGCATCTAATCGGGCAAGGTGTTTTGGGAGAAAATTCACTCTATGGCTTCAAACCACTCTAAATATTCGCCAACCGCAATTATCAATACACCTCCTGAACAACGTAGACACCTGTTGGCACGACTTTGGTTACCAACCGTTCTGCTCCTGGCGCTGGCGGCCGGCGGTTTGACCGGCATCATCGCCGCTTACGAGTTGAACTACTCACGCGCGGCAAACGAAGTCGCGGCCCTCGCGACGTATCGTCCGAGCGTCGTCACACGCGTCTACGCCGACGACGATGAAACCGTCATCGGTGAGTTTGCCCTCGAGAAAAGAATCCCACTCAAGTACGAAGAGATTCCGCCGGTACTGAAGAACGCGATTCTCGCGGTCGAAGACGTGCGTTTCTACGACCATATCGGCATCGATCCCATTCGCATCATGGGCGCAGCCTGGAAAAACCTGACCAGCGATCGAATCGAAGGCGGCTCAACTCTAACTCAGCAACTCACGAAAAATCTTTTCCTGACTAAAGAACAGACCTACACACGCAAGGTTAACGAGTGGATCCTCGCGCTCCAGATCGAACGGTATTACACCAAGAACCAGATCATGGAGCTGTATACCAACCACATGTTTCTTGGCGCCAACGCCTATGGGATGGAAGCCGGCGCGGAAACGTATTTTGGTAAGCAGGCAAAAGATCTGACGCTCGGTGAAGCCGCGTTGCTGGCAGGAATTCCGAAAGCGCCGAGCGACTATTCGCCCACGTCGAATCCGGCCAAGGCGAAGGAACGTCGCGACCTCGTGCTTGATCTGATGGCCAAAAACGGCTTCACAAGCCAGGCTGAAGCTGACGCCGCAAAGTCGAAGCCGATTCAACTGGCCGACACCGCTTACTACCAGTCGCAACACAAGTCGACGCCGTTTGACTACCCAGTCGAATATATTCGCCAGGAACTCGAAGACAAATACACTACTCGCGTCGCCCAGGGTGGTCTGGCCGTTTACACCAGCATCAACGTCGAAGCGCAGAAGAAAGCCTACGAGGTAGTCCGCGAAGGTCTCAGACAATACGATCGCTCGCACACCGGCTGGCGCTCGAATTACACGATGATTCCGACGACTGCCAACAACGGCGATGGCCCAGCGACGCAAGCGGAACTCAACAACTACAAACACCCGGACTGGTACGGTAACGATTACGAAACGGGCCGTCACTTGATGGGCCTGATCATGAAAGTCGATCGCGCGCGCAACGAAGCGTCAGTGCGGTTCGGCAACTTCACCGCCAACGTGACCGCGGCCGAAATGGGCTGGGGTAAACGCCAACCCAAAGACGAGTTCAAGGCTGGTCATCTGGCCGAGTTTGAAATCAAGGAAGTTGACGAGAAGAACCGGCAGTTGAAAGTTGAACTGTCGCAGATTCCGGCGGTCCAGGGCGCAATGATGACGCTCAACGCCAAGACCGGCGAGATCATCACGATGGTCGGCGGCTACGATTTCTACACCAACAAATTCAACAACGCCACACAAGCCTATCGTCAGACCGGTTCATGCTTCAAACCATTTATCTACACCGCGGCAGTGGAATGGGGCATGACTCCTGACACAACCGTGAGCGGAGCTCCGATCAGCATCGGCGACTGGCAGCCGCACAACTACGACGGCTCGCTTGGTTGCGCGGACATGCCGATGAAGACAGCGCTGGCGAAGTCGATGAATGTTCCCGCAGTCCACCTGTTACAGACTGTCGGGATTCAAACAGGTGCGCAGATGGTCCGTCGCTTTGGTATCAAAGTGCCGATGTCTCCGTACTTGCCTTCGGCATTGGGCGCGACTGAAGTGCCGTTGGACCAGATGGTCTCGGCCTATTCCGCGTTTCCGAATAAAGGAATTCGCGTCGAGCCACATCTGATTCGCAAAGTTCTGGATCGCGATGGCGCCACGCTCGAAGAGTGGGAAAAAACCACATACAAGGTGATGAATCAATACGTGGCCTTGACGATGGTCTCGATGATGCGAGGCGTGGTGCAAGGTGGAACCGCGACAGCCGCTCAAGCGGTTGGTGTACCGCTGGCGGGGAAAACGGGCACAGTAAACGATCATACAGACGTTTGGTTCATCGGTTACACACCGACTTACGTAACCGGCGTCTGGATGGGTTATCCCGGGAAGAAGAAACCGCTGGGAAACGACATGACCGGCGCCAAAGGTGCGCTGCCGATGTTCATTCAGTTTATGAAAGCGTTTCTCAAGGACAAGGAGAAGGAAGACTTTCCCAAAGCTCCTGATATGCCGGAAGACATGCGCGAGCTTTTCCGGCAAAGGCAACGAGAACTCGCAGCAGAGCGTGCTGAGTTCGCCGCTCAGGCTAAGGAAACTGAAGACGAGAACGCCTTGCCTGCAGGAACAACCGAACCGAAACTGGAAAACGTAACCTTGCCGCCACCACCTAAGGCAGACGACGATTCAGCAAAGCCACCGGCAAAGCCTGAGGTCGGCACGCCAAAAGTCGAAGCGCCACCGCCACCAACCACACGCCCGCGCGAGGCTGAGCCGGCAAAGAAGAAAGGCAAGAAGGGCGACGGCGAGCCGTAAGCGCAAGAAAATAATTGGGGCCGCAAAAGGGCACAAGAGTTTTTCGGATTTGAACTCTTGTGCCTTTTATGCTTTTTTGTGGCTATGCGGATCGTTTCGTTTTTACCTTCAGCAACGGAGATGGCCTGCGCGCTCGGGTTGGGTAACTCGATCGTCGGTATCACACACGAGTGTGACTTCCCGCCTGAAGTGAAATACAAACCAGTGGTCGTGCGCGCGGTGTTGCCGCTCGAGACAATGAGTCAGAGCGAGATCGATCGCGCGGTCGCTGAGCGAATCGGTAACGGTGAAAGCCTTTACCAGATAGACGAACAACTCCTGCGCGAGCTCGCTCCGGATCTGATACTCACGCAGAACCTCTGTCAGGTTTGCGCACCTTCAGGTAACGAAGTTTCACAAGTTCTCAAAGCGCTTCCGAAAGCACCGCAGATTCTCTGGCTCACACCGCAATCACTCAACGAGATCTTCGACAACGTTCGCGAGCTCGGCGCTGCAACAGAGCGAACAGTGGCAGCCGAAGCCATCGTCAGCGATTGCGAGAACAGATTGAAAGCCCTGGCCAGGCGAGTTGAAGGTGCTCACCGGCCGAAAGTCTTTTGCATGGAGTGGCTGGATCCGGTTTATGCGAGTGGTCATTGGGTGCCTGAGTTAGTGAAGTTTGCGGGCGGTATTGATGAACTCGGACGCGAACGTGGTGAGTCAGTGCGAGTGTCGTGGGATGAAATCGTAGCCTGGGCGCCTGAAGTGCTGGTGATCATGCCGTGCGGTTTCGACTTGCAACAGACAATGAAACAAATCTGGAGCACCTTTGGCTACAACGATTCACCGTTCTTCGATCTGCCTGCCGTCAGGAGCGGAAGAGTTTATGCCGTCGATGCCAACTCATACTTCGCGCGTCCGGGACCACGCGTTGTCGAAGGCGCAGAGTTGTTGGCCCGACTAATCCATCCTGAGTTATTCAACAAGACCTCCGATAATTATTCGGATTTCTATCGAGTGGTCGACATTTCTCTCCTCAAAGGCCAACTGGTCGAAGGCCAGGACTACTACACCGAAAGCGGCCGCGTGGTCTTCACCGCGAGCTATCTCCAGCGCCGCGGTTATTGCTGCGGCAACGGTTGTCGCCACTGTCCGTATTTGTCGTAAGCAGTTTTCACGCAAAGGCAAGACGCAAGGCGCGGCTTTGCGTCTTTTCTTTGCGCCTTTGCGTGAAATAAACCTAAATGTGATACTACCCTCTACTGCGTATCTCCCAACTAAAACAGATTGGAACCTCCTGAACTATGCGCGACTTGATCATTCGCACTTTTGTGCTGCTTTTTGCCAGCGCGATGATCGCTGCGATCCTCGTCAAATCAGATAACCATTCGAGTGCAATGAACCTCAATGCCGACAACAATCCGCTGCTCGCGAAGTGGGAAGGCCCGTATGGCGGCGTTCCTCCATTCGATCGTGTCCAGATTCCGCTCTTCAAACCGGCGCTCGAAGCTGCCATGGCCGAACAGCTCGCCGAAACTCAGAAGATCGCGGACAATCCAGCGCCGCCCGACTTCGAGAATACGATCGTCGCTCTCGAGCGCACCGGTCGTACTTTAGACCGCGTAAGCACGTTGTATTACGTCTGGAGCTCCACGATGAACAGTCCGGAGTTTCAGGTGGTTCAGCGAGAAATGGAACCCCGTCTTGCCGGGCTCCTCGATCAGATCTTTCAGAATGAGCCGCTCTTTAAGCGAATTGAGGCTGTTTACAACTCGCCCGCTAAAGCGAAGTTGACCCCTGAACAGCAGCGCCTCATCTGGCTCTACTACACAAACTTTGTGCGCGCCGGCGCCCGTCTTGATGCTAACGCCAAGAAGCGTCTGGCAGATATCAATCAACAACTCGCCGGTCTTTACACCAGGTTCAGCCAAAACGTGCTCGCCGAGGAAACGGATCAGTTCATCGTACTGAAGAGTCAGGACGAACTTGCCGGACTACCACAGTCGCTGCGCGATGCTGCGGCCGCCGCAGCCGAGACGAAGAAACAACCCGGCTCGTGGGTGATCATGAACACACGTTCATCGATCGATCCGTTTTTGACGTACTCCGATCGCCGCGACTTGCGTGAAAAGGCGTGGCGCATGTTCATCAATCGCGGCGACAACGGCGGCGAACACGACAACAACGCGATCATCACCGAGATTCTTCAGTTGCGAGCAGAACGCGCCAAACTGCTCGGTTACCCGACACACGCGCACTGGCGTCTCGAAAACGCGATGGCCGGGACTCCTGAAAAGGCAATGGAGTTGATGGAAGCCGTTTGGAAGCCAGCGGTCGCGCGCGTACACGAGGAAGTTGCGGACATGCAGGCGCTCGCCGATAAGGAAGGCGCGAAGATCAAGATCGAGCCGTGGGACTATCGTTACTACATGGAGAAGGTGCGCAAGGCCAAGTTCGATCTGGACCAGAACGAAGTCAAACCTTACCTGCAACTCGAGAAGTTGCGCGAAGGCATCTTCTGGGTCGCCGGCGAACTCTTTAATTTCAACTTCACGCCGGTTACCAATGTTCCCGTGGCCCACCCTGACATTCGCGTCTGGGAAGTCACTGACAAGACCACGAAGAAACACATCGGTCTCTGGTACTTCGATCCTTACGCACGCGCCGGCAAACGATCGGGCGCATGGATGAATGCCTATCGCACGCAGGAACGAATCAACGGTGAAGTCACTACCATCGTCTCGAACAATGCCAACTTCGTGAAAGGTAAGCCCGGCGAGCCGGTGCTGATCTCGTGGGACGATGCCACGACGATGTTTCATGAGTTTGGACACGCGTTGCACGGTCTGAACTCAAACGTCACGTACCCGTTGGTCTCAGGGACCGCGGTGGCTCGCGATTACGTCGAGTTTCCGTCGCAGCTTATGGAACACTGGCTCTCGACGCCGGAAGTGCTCCAGCGCTTTGCGCTTCACTATCAAACCGGCAAACCGATACCACAGGAGTTGGTTGACAAGATCAAACGCACATCAACTTTCAACCAGGGATTCGGGACGGTTGAGTACTTGTCGGCGGCATTGGTCGATATGAAGTTACACCTCGCGGGCGCTCAGAAGATCGATCCGGATGCGTTCGAGCGCGAGACGTTGGCCCAACTCGGCATGCCGAAGGAGATCGTGATGCGACATCGCCTGCCGCATTTCCTTCACATCTTTTCGAGTGATTCGTACTCGGCCGGCTACTACAGCTACCTCTGGTCAGATGTACTTACTGCCGACGCGTTTGGCGCGTTTGTCGAAGGCAAAGGACCGTACGATCGCGCGGTGGCGGATCGTTTGCGGAAATACATTTTCTCGGTGGGCAACACGGTCGATCCGGCAGAAGGCTACCGCGCCTTCCGCGGCCGCGATCCAAAGATCGACGCGCTCATGAAAAAACGAGGCTTCTCACCGAGTTAGAACACAGATGACGCGGATTAATGCGGATTTTATCCGTAATAATCCGCGTCATCCGTGTTACGGCTTTATCGGTTTGATATTGTTATCGGTTAAGAGCTTATTGAACGCCGGCAAGTCTTTATTGAGTACGTCGTCCAGTCGCTGACGCACTGCTGTGAGTTGTTGCTTCAGTAACGCCTGTACTTCACGCTGCTGCTTCGTCGGGCCGAAGTCGCCACTCGCCAAACCACCCGCCAGGTAACTGATCTTCGTCAATAACTTCGGCGGCCAGCGCACCGTGTCCTGCCCCTGTCCCGTGAGCCTTAGCTGAATCAATTTTTCCTCAATTTCTATCAATTTGTTATCAAAGGCATCCGCCGCGGGTTTTACGGCCGCTGCGTCCAACTTCTCAACCTGGCTGCGGATGAACTCGATCTGATTCACCATCTGCGCCCCGGATTCGAGATCCTTTTGCAGATCGAGCATCATCGCGGTCTGCACCGCGATGTCGGCTTCAGTGCCGCCGGAATTCGGATCTTTTTTGATTAGTAACGGCTGGCTCAGCGTCTGCCCACCTGCGATAAGTTTGACAATGTACGTTCCGGGCGGCATGAGGATGGACAAGCGCCCGGCGCCGGGCGCGTTGCGAGTGCCATCTGGGCCGAGCTTGATGTCGGGGGCAAACTGCGGGCTTGTCCTCATGCGAACTTCCGTCGTGGATTCCCCCTCGAGGTTCCAGGTCACGCGATTTAGTCCGACGTTCTTTGTGCCGTTCAGAGTTCGAATCCTCTGCCCTTTTGAGTCTTCGATCCGGATCTTCACCTCACCCGTCGGCGCTGACTTGAGGTAGTAGCTGATCGCCGCGCCATAGGCTGGATTCTGACCCGCGGAAGGATCGTCAGACATCGTCACCGGGGTTACGCTCGGTCTGAATCGATAGGTCGGTCGCGGTGGAAACAAAGAGGCGTTTGCATCGCGTACCGTTTGATTCATCTGCTGGATTGGCGTCAGATCGTCGAGAATCCAGAAGCCGCGCCCATAAGTTCCCACCACAAGGTCATTGAAATGCTCCTGAACGACCATCCAATAAACCGGCGTGTGCGGTAAGTTGCCCTGCAACGGTTCCCACTTCTCGCCATCGTCGAAAGAAACATAGAGCCCGTTCTCTGTTCCGACGTAAAGCAACCCACGGCGCACCGGATCTTCGCGAATGCAATGCGCATAGCTCAACATGCTGCGTGGAATGCCGTTAGTGATAGCTTTCCACGTCTTGCCAAAATCTTTTGTCTTGTAGATGAACGGGTCGCGATTGTTCACCTGATGAAAATCGATGGTGATGTAAGCGGCGCCCGGCTCGAATCGAGAAGGTTCGATGTTGCTGACCGTTCCGAACGGCGGCAGGTTCGGAATGTTCTTCGTGACGTTGGTCCAATTCTTACCGCCATCGCGCGTGAGTTGCACAAGGCCGTCGTTTGTTCCAACCCAGATCAGTCCCTTCGTCAGCGGCGATTCGGCGATCGCAAAAATCACCGAGAAGTACTCAACGCCGATGTTGTCGCCGGTCAAGCCGCCTGAGAATCCCTGTTTACTCTTGTCGTTGGTCGTGAGATCCGGACTGATTACCTGCCAACTCTGGCCATCGTCAGTCGTTTGATGAACAAACTGGCTGCCAACGTAAAGCTTCTTGTGATCGTGCGGCGAGATCGTCAACGGAAACGTCCAGACAAATCGATACTTCAGATCCGCCGCAGGCGAGCCGTTCGTTTGATCAGGCCACACTTCCACGCGTCGCATTTGCCCGTTACGCAGATCGAAACGCTCGACAATCCCACCGATGCTTCCCGAACCCGAGGCACTGGACCAGACGATGTTTGGATCGACCGGATCCGGCGTGGCCCAACCACTCTCACCACCACCCACGCTCTGCCATGCACTTCGCGGAATCGATCCGCCACTAAATGTCCGGCTTGGTCCACGATAAGACGGATCGTCCTGCTCGTTTCCGTAGACGTAGTAAGGAATGCGATTGTCGACAGTCACGTGATACATCTGCGCGATCGGAAGTTGAATGCGAAACCACGTCTGCCCGCGTGTAGTCGAGATCGAGACGCCGCCGTCGTTCGCCACCGCCATGCGATTCGGGTTTGTCGGATCGATCCAGATGTCGTGATTGTCACCGCCGGGACTGGCGCCGCCAATCATCGGCCGCGCTGTTTCGCCGCCGTCACTCGAGCGTGCGAAGCCGGCAGTGAGGTAATACGTTTCGTTATCGTTGTCGGGCGCGACAGCCATGCGAAAGTAGTAGTGCGTACGGCCTCCGAGATTTCGATCGAAGCTGATGAGTTTCCATTTTTCGCCGCCATCGTCCGAACGCCAGAGCTTGCCGCGATCGGTTTCCTGTCCGTTCAACGGGACGCCATCGCCGGTTTCGATAAGTGCGTAAATGCGTTTGGAGTTGCTGGGCGCAATCGCGGGAACGATCTTTCCGGTCATATGCGTCGGCAGACCGTTGCCCGCCAGACGTTTCCAGGTGACACCACCATCGGTTGACTTGAAGAGCCCACTGCCTGGTCCCCCGCTGTCACGGCCCCACGTGTGGATTTCGAGCGGCCACATCCCGGCATACAGGATTTTCGAGTTGTTCGGATCCATCTCGAGGTGCGCACAACCACTCTTCTCATCCGTGAAGAGCACGCGTTCCCACGTCTTGCCGCCATCCGTCGTGCGAAACACACCGCGTTCCGGTTGTGGTCCATAAGCATGGCCGAGAGCACCGACCAGCACGATGTCAGGATTCTTCGGATCGATCACCACGCGACTGATGCGTCCGGTGTTTTCGAGACCCATCAGTTTCCACGTCTTGCCGGCGTCAGTTGATTTGTAAATACCCTCGCCCACTGAGATGTGGCTGCGTATCCAGGGCTCGCCCGTCCCGGCCCAAACGATATTCGGATCACTCGGCGCAATCGCGAGTGCCCCAATGGATGAGACCGGTTGCGCGTCGAAGATCGGATCCCAGTGAACGCCGCCGTCAGTCGTCTTCCAGATGCCGCCCGACGCCGCGCCCACGTAATAAATGTTTGGCTGTCCCGGAATGCCAACGACCGAAGTGAGACGATTGCCGGTCGGTCCGATATGACGGTAGCGCAGCGCGCCGAGTACGTCTTTGCTGGCAGCGGCTTCCTGTGCGTATGCGGGCAATGTCAATAGACTGAGTAGTGAAAGTACTACGATGATCCGTTTTCGCATCGACATAATGGTATTCTTTGTTGAGTTGATTCTCTGCGGCCTCTGCGTAACTCTGTGGCCTCTGCGTTTTAGGAGCCCTTTTAACACAGAGGACGCAGAGATACGCAAAGGCCGCAGAGGCCGCAGAGTATATCAAATGCGACTTTAGGAGGTGCCCCATGTTTATCCGAAGTCTGTTGGTAGCAGTTGTAATCCTGCTGTTTACAAGCCCGGCATTCAGCCAGTTTGGCCAGTCAAACAACAACCGGCTCACAGATCTCGCGGACCGGTTGTCGCGCGACGCGAGCGATTTTGCTGACTCCAGCTACAACAATTTCACGAACAACTCGCACGCTCTGCGCAACGACATCGATGCGGTGATGCTGGCACACCAGTTTGCCGGAGCGTCTCGCATCTTCTATCGCATGATCGTCGACCGTCGTCGTAATCAGGATCTGCGCGACGCGTTCGACGTACTGCAGAATCTCGCGCGCTCGATGGAACGCAGTAACCTGCAACGAAGCAACTGGTCCAACATTCAACGCTCGATGAACGAGATCTCACGCGAGCTCAATTACACAGGCGGCGGCGGCGGTGGCGATCAGTATCCTGACACGGGACGCGGCGGGCGGATGACGTGGCGCGGGCGTGTTGACGATGACGTGCGAATCAGAATTCGCGGCGGCTCTGCCGACGTCGAAACAATCGGCGGCACGGCGTATGACGACGGTCAACCAAACTTCTTCAACTCCCTGCCAAATCGACGTGTGACAGTGAGGTTGACGGCGAAGCGCGGCCGCGGCGAGATCTTTATCGAGCAACAACCGTCGCGTGAGAACGATTTCACAGCGGTCGTGCGGATCAGGGATACGCGTGGCGGCGCGTCGGATTATGAATTTGAGTTGCAGTGGTAGGTTTTAGCCACGGATAACACGGATCAGTTTACGATGATCTCGTCAGCGAAGATCCATGTCTCGGGGCGAAGATGTACGGCCCGGATGCGCAGGTAGCGTGCTGCGGTTGGCGGAATTGTTTTAACGAAGTCTTTGATCACGACACCCTCTTGATCGGAGACTTCGTTAGCGATTGCGTAAGCCGGACCGAACGTGACGCCATCGACCGACAGTTCGATCTCAACCCGCTGAGGCATCCAGATCCACGAGCCAATGTCCTGCAGGAATCCTGCGCCGACTTTCGAAACCTTCTGCACCCTTCCAAGATCCAGAACGGCAACCAGATCTTTGCCCTGATAACCCTGCCACGCACCGCCAGTCCAGTTGCTGGTGCCGCGAATACCATCAATCAACGTGAGGTCTCCGCCACCGGTGTATTGCGTGCTGTAGTTTGACTGCAGGGTGAGCTTCCGATCATGCGGAATGCGATGAAATCTGGCTGTTGCCGTCTGACTGCGCCTCCCGTCCTTGCTGACCGCATACGCATTCACGAAGCTGTCGTCTTCGATAACAAACGGCTTCGTATACTGCGGCCAGAAATGATAGTTACCATCGATCGCGTAATAAAGATTCACTGGCTCTCCGCCGGCTGCAATCACGCTGACCTCGAGACGATTTCGAAACGTCTGCCCCGCTGCTTGATCACCGGAACCGGAACGATCTCAGCGCCATCGATGCGCGATTCCGGCTCGTTCCCGGCACCCGTTCCCCAACGCCGGTTCGGACGCGCTCCCATCTGTAACACCAGTTCACCGCCGGCTATCAAATCATCATGCAACAAAAACGACTTGTTGTAAGGTTTGCCGTTCATCGTCGCTGATTGAATGTAGACGTTGCGATCCGAAACGCCACGCGCCTTGATCGTAAACGACTTTCCATTCTCGAGACTGAACCGCACTTCAGGAAACAATGGCGAGCCAATCGCATAAGTCTGTGAGCCCGGCGTCACGGGATAGAACCCGGCCGCGCTCAGCACGTACCACGCCGACATCTGCCCGCAGTCTTCATTGCCAATCAGACCGTCAGGTTCAGCTTTGTAAAACTGGTCCATGATCTGGCGCACGCGCGCCTGAGTTTTCCACGGCTGGCCGGCGTAGTTGTAGAGATAAGCTACGTGATGACTCGGCTCGTTGCCGTGAGCGTACTGGCCGATCAGTCCGGTGATGTCGGCTTGTTCGCGACCGGTAGTGCGACTATCAGCCGCAAACAATTGATCGAGTTTCTGTGCGAACCGCCGCCGGCCGCCTATTAATTTAATGAGGCCGCTGATGTCTTGTGGTACGAAGAAGGTGTACTGCCAGGAGTTTGCTTCAGTAAAAGCAAACGTGACTTCGCGTGGATCGAAAGGCTCGAGCCAATTCCCATTACTGCGCGGACGCATGAAGCCGGAAGTGTGGTCGAAGACATTTTTGTACGCCTGCGCTCGAGCGATGTAGCGTTTGTAATCCGACGTCTCGCCAAGTCTCTTTGCTACTTGCGCGATGCACCAATCGTCATAAGCATACTCCAACATTTTTGAGACTGACTCGCGTTCGTCCTCCATCGCGATCAGATCGTGATGTCTCAGTTCCGCGCTGTGCCTCATTGCCGTATAAGCCTGACGCAGGTCGAAGCCATCAATGCCTTTCGCGGCCGCGTCGGCAATCACGGACACGGCGTGATATCCGATCATCGTGTCAGTCTCGTTTGCAGCCAGTTCCCAGACGGGCAGACGACCTCCCTGTTCGTACTGGACCAGGAACGTCTTGATGAAATCACGCGTGCGTTTTTGATCGATGATGGTGTAAAGCGGGTGCGCGGCTCGGAAAGTATCCCAAAGAGAGAAGACGGTGTAGTTTGAAAAGTCTTTGGCTTCGTGTGTTCTGAAATCCCGCCCACGGTAACGGCCATCAACGTCCATGAAGAGATTGGGCGCCGTCATCGCGTGATAGAGAGCGGTGTAGAAGCTCGTTAACTGCGCGTCTGTGCCGCCGTTGACGTTGATCTTGTTGAGCTCAGCGTTCCATGCTGCTTTCGCATCGGCGCGAACTTTGTCGAAGTCCCAGTGATTCAACTCGGCTTTAAGATTCTTCTCCGCTCCCTCGATATCAACGGCAGAGATTCCGACCTTCAAGAGCACCGGAGCGCCGCGGCGGGTGTCGAAGCGGAAGTACGCTTTGAGTTTGCTGTCGGTGTGCGAGGTGAAAGGCTGTGAGAACTCCAGCGCAAAGTAAACGACCTGATCTTTGGCCCACGCCTGAGATCTCCTCCAACCAACGACTGTCTTCGGGCCGGTGATACGAAAACCAGCATCGAGCACTTTGTCGCGGTGTGCGAGATCGAGAATGATGCCCGCTGATTGCGTGCTGGGGAAAGTATAACGATGCAGGCCCACCCGAGCAGTGGCGGTGAGTTCTACAAGAATATTTCCATCATCGAGTTTGACTGAGTAATAACCCGGAGATGCGGTTTCGTTTCGATGCTGGAACCATGCAGTCTGAGAGTTCAGATCGACTGCAGGCAGCAAGAGGATATCGCCGTAATCGGAGATACCGGTGCCGCTGAGGTGTGTATGACTGAAGCCGTAGATCTCAGAATCAGAGTAGTGATAACCAGAGCAACCATCCCAACCGGTGAGCCGCGTGTCGGGACTGAGTTGGACCATGCCGAAAGGAACGATCGCGCCGGGGAACGTGTGGCCGTGTCCGGCAGTGCCGATGAATGGATTGACGTAGCGTGTTAGATCGCGCTGTGCGACGACTTGGAGTGGGATCAAGAAGAGCAAGAAAAGTTTCACGCAAAGGCGCAAACATAAAATCCCAAGGTCGCAAAGTTGGCTCACTTTGTGCCTTTGCGTAACTTTGCGTCTTTGCGTGAAACCTGTTCTAAGCATCATGGCATCATTTACAGGATTGGCCGTAATGTTTGCAAATCTCTTGCGCTCCGAAAATTTTGATGCCATACTGCGCGCCTCCCGTCCCAGAACAACTCCCATAAAACGTAGTTAGTTTCTCTCAACCAGGTTCATACGTTCACCCTCCCGTTGTGTGTGGCTATGCATCGTTCTGCATTTATCAAAATTCGATGTTGTTCTAAATCCCGCACGCTTTCTCGCCGTTGCGGGCGGCTCCACAACCCCCACCAACCTTACTTTCAATCTGGAGGAGAAGAGTATGAAGAAAGTTTTCGCGTTACTGATTTTGGCCGGCCTTTGCACCGCTGTCTTTCTTTCCTCGCCCGTGCGTAGCCAGAGAAAAGACAAGCTCCGCAAGAACGCAAACAAGATCGAGAACAGCTACATCGTGGTGCTCGATGATCAATGGGTGGGCGAGCGAGGTCCCAACTCGATCGCTCCGTATATAGCCAGAGAGATGGCCGGCAATTACCGGGGCAATCTCAAACACATTTACCAAAACGCGCTCAATGGTTTCGCGGTTCAGATGTCTCCTGAGGACGCCGAAGCGCTGAGCCTCGATTACAGAGTCAAGTTCGTTGAAGAAGACGGAATTGTCACGGCTGATGTCACGCAAAGTAATCCGCCGTGGGGCCTTGATCGCATTGACCAGCGTAACCGGCCGCTGAGTGCTACCTACACCTACAACTGGACCGGCTCAGGCGTGCGCGCTTACGTCATCGACACCGGTATTCGCACCACCCACACGCAGTTTGGCGGTCGTGCTTCAAACGTTTTCGACGCTTTCGGCGGCAGTGGCGCTGACTGCAACGGCCACGGTACCCACGTTGCCGGTACGATCGGCGGCTCGACTTACGGCGTCGCGAAGAGTGCTCTGCTCCGTGGCGTGCGCGTACTCGACTGCAATGGTTCCGGTTCGAACTCAGGCGTGATCGCAGGCGTTGATTGGGTAACAAACAACCACATCAACCCGGCAGTCGCGAACATGAGTCTCGGTGGCGGTATTTCGAGCGCGCTCGATACGGCGGTAAACAACCTTGCGAATTCGGGTGTGCCCATCGCAGTCGCGGCAGGCAACAGCAACGCCGACGCTTGCGGCACGTCACCCGCTCGCGCAGCGAATGCGATTACCGTCGGCTCAACCACCACCAGCGACGCACGCTCCTCGTTCTCAAACTTCGGCGCGTGTTTGGACATCTTCGCGCCGGGTTCGGGGATCTTGTCGTCGTACTTCAGTTCTGACACGGCTACGGCAACGTTGAGTGGAACTTCAATGGCTTCACCACACGTCGCCGGCGTGGCAGCGCTCTATAAACAATTCAATCCGGGCGCTTCAGCATCAACAACGCGTAACGCCATCGTCAACGGCTCGACAACGGGCGTTGTCAGTGGAGCCGGCACTGGTTCACCAAACCGGCTGCTGTACTCGCTGTTCTTCTGAAGTTCACTTTTGATGGTGTGGATTCACGGCCGGAAGCCAGTTGGTTATTTGAGGCCTGGCTTCCGGTTGTGGTCTAAGAATAATGAAGGGAATCAGGGATGGAGAGGGGACTTCCCTCATTCTTCTTTGGACAGCGTAAGCGGGAAATTCTTCTCCTGTTTCGCAAGGCCACTAAAAGTACCTTTGAGAGTTTTTCCTCCGTTTGCAAACTGCAACTCTATTTGGGCCAACCGGTGTTCTTTTAACGTTCTGACGGTCGCATTCACACCTTCGGAAGAAACGCTTCCCGAACCGATTTTTATCTGCCCGTTGTCAGACGTCTCTTCGTAAATGTCGAAAGATGACGTACCAGTCAGCTCAAAGAAAAAGACGTGACCCGAACCTGAGCGCCAGACGCCGCCGACGTACGGCAATGGCTCACGCGCCGGCTTTGTCTTTTCGACTACGGGCTGCGGCGGCGAGATAACGGGCACGGTATTGTTCGCAGATGGTCCGGTTGTCGAGATCTTCTCCACTGGTTGATTTATCGTCGACTTACCCGTAAGGAAGTCGACGAACGCCGACCAGTTGGCATACGCCGGCGCCAAACCCAACCAGGCTGCGATTACTCCCAGGATCGTCAGGACAAGTAAAGTTTTTCGATTCGATTCCGTACTCAGGGACGAAACGGTCAATGGTGGTTGCATCGTTTCTACCTCAACTCGCCTAGAGACTATTAGGCGACAAAAAGACCTGTTTCAGCCCTTGTTGCTGATTGCCGCGCGCACGAGGCTGGACCGCATGCGCGTAGTAGCTCTTTCGGCCGTCAGTTACGTTACGGACGTAAAGATGCTCCCATGCCTGCGGATCGGTTTTATACTCCGCTGCAGTGTCGTAAAAATCGTCAAGCTGGCATTGCGTTTCAAGCGGCATTCGCGGGCTGCACGGCGATACCACACCGCCATAGAATTGGCGTTCGCCCGGGTTGAGAAAGCGTCTCAGCTCCATTTCGTTGACATCTTTTATGCGGCGGCATGGATTATGAGAGTCGTAAAACGGATAGCGATCAAACTCGAAATACCGGCCCGAAACGGTGGTGTAGGGTTGAATCCTCAAATCGAGGAAGTAACTGGCGGTAAACGCCTGGTGAAAATCGCTGGTTCGTGGTGACGAGTAAGCAGCGGCATTGAGTACGAGGCCGTTGACATACTGACTTACGGATGGCGGACAAACCGCATTTGAAAAATCGCACAGCATCCGGCGCCATGCATCCACGGAAACACTTTGCATTGCGAGCAACTCGGTCGGCTTCAGAAGTGAAGCTACCGTAAGCAGCGCCAATCCCTTTAACACGGATCGCCGGCTCGGAGCTGACTCATTAGCAGGAAGGTTAGCG
>JBKPJP010000233.1:0-22628 GCA_046730735.1 Acidobacteriota bacterium
GAACCGGATCGTAAAGAGAAACAAAGAAGCCATTACAAGGAAGCGACGCATTGGTGAACTCGCGCAGGGCGCGGTAGATCGCGCTCAATTCGCGCGCGGTTCCGAGCGCCTGGGCCAAAGCCTTGATTCGCTCGATCAGGCGTTCGTATTCGAGCACAGCTCGCTGGTTCGCGTCGCGCAGCGCTTCGGCCGTTTGTTGCAGTGTGGTCTCAGATTCCTTAACGCCTTCAGTCGCCTGTTCAGCGCGCGTACGAGCGCGAATCTCAGCACGAGTCACTGCAAAGAATAGAAGGCTCAGCAGCCCGCCGAGAATCAGTGTGTACTTGAGCAACGGTCTGCCCGAGTATCTCTCGAACGATGGTTTAGTGGCGTATGCGATGGTCCAAGTGTGTTCGGCAAGATCCAGTTTCTTCAGGTCATGGAAAAGCGGCTCACTTGATACATCAGTCCACGGGGCATTTAACAGATGTTCCGGGGCCTCATCACCGTCGTAGACCTGGAAACCCACGTCGTAATTCTTTTCCTCAGTTACGGGCGCGAGAAAGTCATCGATTCGAAAGGGACTATAAACAAACCCGAGCAGAGCCTCGCGTCGTTTGTCGATCGTATCCGGCGGAACGCCGTTGCGATAAACCGGAGCGTAGATCAGAAATCCGTTTTGCTTGGAAGTGAGATTGCGTTCCTGGACCAATTCCACTTTCCCGGATGCCGTCGGTTTGCCGGAGTCCCGCGCGGCTTCCATTGCCCGGCGACGAACTGGCTCACCTGCCATATCGAAGTTGATGGCCGACTGGTTGGCAGGACTTTTCGGTTCAAGGTAGACAATAACGACGTGGTCTTTTCCTGCTTCGGTAAAGCGCCGTGCGAACCCGATGCCCAACACGCCTTTGTAGTTTTTCTCCAGCTCAATCTGGCTGACGAAGCGACCAAACTCATGCTCATCGACAGCGTTACTGGCGGCAAATAGACCAGTGCCGGCACGCAACAGCGCGATCGAGGTTGCGATTCTCAACCTGACCTTGTCATGAATTTCCTGGGCCGATCGATCGAACCTGCTGCGGTCTTGTTCGATAGTGAGTTTGGAGAAGTAGTGATAGACGACGAACGTAAAGCAGAACCCCAGCAGGAGAATAAGGTAAGGCAGAAGGCGACGCGACAGTGGATTGGTTCGTGTCATCCGCATCAATCCGTGAAGCCGGGGCAACAACTATTTAATCTTCTGAGTCCGGCGACGAAGAAAATCTATCAGGACAAACTGGGACAAGTTTCCCGGGTTAGCGAAATAAGCTTTGCCATTGGTCATGGCGCTCATCTGTTTTACGAAATCGACCAGGTAGTAGTCGCTGGCCAGCATGAATGTGTTGATCATTATACCGGCCTTGCGACAGGCCTGTACTTCTTTGAATGTCTCAGACATCACGTACGGATCGCCGCCCATCGAGTTCTTATAAAGACGACGGTTCGCGTTCGTCTGAACGCCCTTTTTAGCGCCCGCGCCCGCGGAAGTCTGTACGAAACAGGCCGTAGGCTTGCCGTCCGTGACCATTACGATTTGCTTCATCTCCTTGCGTTGTGCCTGAAGCAGCCGGCGCGACAAACGCAGGCCTTCAGCAGTGTTCGTGTGATACGGTCCAACCTGCGTGGTCGCGAGCTTCGCGAGCGGAAGCTCTTCGGCACTGTCGTGGAACAGGACCACTTTGAGTGAGTCTCCGGGATACTGTGTGCGAATCAGGTGCGACATCGCGAGCGCCACTTTCTTCGCCGGAGTAAACCGATCTTCGCCGTAAAGAATCATCGAGTGAGAACAGTCGAGCATGACTACCGTGGCGCAGGATGATTGATAGTCACACTGATGAACGTACAGATCGCCATACTCGAGATTGAGCGGAACTTGCAATCCTTCACGTTGGATGGCGGAAAGCAAAGTGGTGTTGACGTCGAGATTGATCGTGTCGCCAAACTCGTAAGGCTTGCTTGCAGCAGCCGCTTCAACGCCGGTTGAAAGATAGACCGTGTCATGACGGCCGGCAGCGCTCTTACCGAAACTTCCGAGCAGGTTGCGGAGAGTTTTATAACCCAGAAAATCCAATCCCTTTTCAGTAACTTCGAAACGAACATCACGCGGCAATGGGTCGGAAACTTCACCTGGTCCAGGCGCGCCACGCCTTTGGTCGCGTCGTTGTGGTTGCGGTTGAGTCTCCTGGAGTGTGAGATAGCCTTCTTCAACCAGGCGCTCGATCAGTTGATTCAACAACTCTTCGAGCAACGAACCTTTAAACTTGCCTTCGTTCTGCGCCAGCATTTCGCGAACCTGTTGCTCAGAGACGAGGCCCTGGTCCATCAACGCCTGCAAGAGCGCGCGACGAAGAGCGTCAAGTGAAGTGTCGGGCTGATTTCGTTGGCGCGTCCAGTAGTAATCGTCGTCGTAACCGGAGTCGAGCAGGGCATCGGACATGCTGTCCATCAACTCACCGAGATTGATGCCAAACACGTCAAAGCCCTGGAATTTGGAATACTTAAATCTCAACTGTATTTCCCGGTCTCGGTTAAGTCGTCATAGATCATGCCGCGGCGATCTTTTTTAGCTTTGGTGACGGCGGCATAACCTCCCTCTTCGTTACGACTGATCTTGTTTTCCGCGTACAGACCTTCGAGCACGAGCTCACAAGCGGAGACGAGCCGGCCCGTGTCGGAACGGTGAAAATCAAACGGTATCAAAGCCGTTTCGAGTAGTTCGGGAACCGCTTCGATCAGGTTCACGCACTCTGCCGCTGAAGCGGTGTCGGCGAGCAGGAGTTTGTTACCTTCATCAAACCATTGCACCGTCTTCGAGAAATCGATGCCGACGAAATACCCTTCGAAGACCTCACCGGCCGCGCGTTTGATTAGATCACGAGCGATACGATTTGCGCCGAGCTGCTCGCCTTCATATTCCAACTCCATTTTGCCGGTCATCGAAGGAATCGCGGCGTAGATGTCGGAGATACGCGGCACGATCGATTCTTCGCCGGTAACGAGTGCGCGCCGTTCGGCATTCGAAACTACGGTCTCCATCACCGTGATCGGCATTCGTTGTGAAACTCCGGAATGCTTGTCGACGTGATTGTCGTCGCGCGCTTCGAACGCGATCTGCTCGACCACTTCACGAATAAACTCCGGAATCAGCAAATGATCTCCACCCTCAAACCGATCGGTCCACGCTTCCTGACGAGTGATCTCCATCGCGGCCGGCAGCTCTTTCGGATAGTGCGTCAGGATCTCGGCGCCGATGCGGTCTTTTAGCGGCGTGATGATCTTTCCACGCGCGGTGTAGTCTTCCGGATTCGCTGAAAACATCAGCATCACGTCGAGCGGCAGACGCACGGGATAACCCTTAATCTGCACGTCGCCTTCCTGCATGATGTTGAAGAGTGCGACCTGAATCTTGCCGGCCAGATCGGGCAACTCGTTGATCGCGAAGATGCCGCGGTTCGCGCGTGGCAGCAGGCCGTAGTGAATGGTCAGTTCGTCACTCAGCAGGTGACCGCCCTTTGCGGCTTTGATTGGATCGACGTCGCCGATGATGTCGGCGACAGTGACGTCTGGGGTCGCGAGCTTCTCGACGAAACGCGCTTCGCGAGTGACCCAATCGATCGGAGTCGCGTCACCGTTCTGTGACAGCATCTGCCGCCCGTAAGCGGAGATCGGTTGAAACGGATCGTCGTTGACTTCGGAGCCGGCGATGATCGGTATGCGCTCGTCGAGCAGATCGGTGAGCAAACGGATGATGCGGCTCTTTGCCTGGCCGCGCAGGCCGAGCAGGATGATGTTATGCCGCGCCAGAATCGCGTTTATCAGTTGCGGAATAACAGTGTCCTGGTAACCGACGATACCGGGAAAAAGTTTTTGGCCGGAGCGCAGCTTTTTGATCAGATTGAGACGCAGTTCGTCTTTGACCGAGAGGGTTTGATACTTGGCCGCCCTGAGTTCGCGAAGGGTTCTTGGGTAATCCATAGTTTTAAGCCGGGAGGAGATTCTAACCGGATAGGTGCGATATGTGCTACAGGACTTATATCAAGCCGTCGTCGCGGAGTTTTTCGAGGTGGGCGAGGACGGCGCGCTCGGCCATCGCGTAAGCCTTTGGTGATACGTCAGTGTAGACGCGCTCGACGATCTCTTTCGGCGTTGTGGCGCCGGCGCGCACGGCAGCGAGGATGTTCTGTTCACGTTCGAGCCGGTGCGCGATGTATTCGTCGATCTTTTGATAGGGCGTAGCGACGGCTGGACCATGCCCGCCGAGCAGAACCGTGAGACCCGGCAACGAACGCATCCGCTCGAGCGACTGCAAATAGTCGCGCATGTTTCCCTGCGGCGGATCGATGAGCACTGAGCCGACACCGACAATGTTGTCGCCCGTCATCAACACGCCGCGCGCTCCGTCGTGAAAACAAAGATGGCCCAATGCATGACCGGGCGTGTGCAACGCACGCAAAGAAATTTGCGGATCGCCTTCGAGAGTGAGAAGCACGTTGTCTTCGATCAGGTGATCGACGTGAATATCTTCGAGCGCCGCTGCAGTCTGCGCGTGTGCTGCAACCGGTACCGCACCGCCGAGATGCGACTTCAGTGCGTTCACGCCGCCGACGTGATCCGGATGCAAGTGAGTCAAGATTATCTGGCGAACCCGCCGGCCTTCGGAGATCATTTCGTCAACACATTCTGCCAGCGCCTCTTGCTCTTCCTCGTAAGGAGATCCCGGATCGAAGATCAGCATCTCTTTCGAATTGTGAACGATGTAGCAACAGGTGTGAGTCGCGGGCGGCCGCGTCGGAGTGCGTACGGGGAAGCAGATGTAGTTCGGCCGAAACGTAATGCGACGTTCGGGTATGCCGCGCGCCTGCTCGATGGAAATAAATCGTTCCACGAGATCCGGCGTGAGTCCCGCCGCGAGCGATCTCAACGCATGCAACGTGGGTGGCACTGCAACCACCTGATCGCTGTTCCAGCGCTCGTAAGCTTCACGCGCCGTTAACCACTCGCCACTCGCGAGCTCGCCCGCGATAACATTCGGTTCCTGCTTCGCCGGACAGTTGACGAGAAAGAACCACGTATCGAAACGCCGTGCATTGAACGGCGGCGTTACCCAACGACCGACGTAAGTGAAATCGTCGGCGTCGAGATACAACTCATAATGCTTCAGTAGCACCGGCCACGACATGCGTCCCGATTCGAGATCGTCGAGCAATGAAACTCGCTGACCTTTCGTCAGCGCTTCACCGCCGCGTGCGACGAGCACGCCGAGCTCTTCGAAGAGCTCACGCGCCGCGCCGCTGATCATCGCTGCTGTTTCGGGATTGGGTGAGTTTCTGACTTCAACTTCGGCGTCGCTCGCGTCGATCTGTCCGCCTGGAAAAGCGTGAAAACCGCCCAAAAACGCCAGTTTGTCGCCGCGTTTCACCCAGAAGACTTCGGGATTCGCGGGATCAGTATCCTGCCGTAGGAGAATGATTGCGGCCGCGTCTTTAGGTGTTGTTGCTGGTCGTTCCGACATCTTATTACGACCAGCGGAATCGTTCGCCGTCGCCGGGTCCCCAGGGTACCCCACGCATGTGATACCCGCCCTCTTCCCAGAAGCCCGCTTGATCCTGTTCGAGGAAGCGAACGCCCTTGACCCACTTTGCTGACTTCCACGCATAGAGCTGCGGAATGATCAGCCGCACTGGTCCACCATGCTCGGGTGGGATCGGTTGACCATCGTGGGCCCACGCGAAGAGCGAATCTTCTTTCAGGAAATACTCGATCGGCACATTTGTGGTCCAACCATAATCGTAGGCCAGTGCCAGAACAAATTTTGCTTCGGGCTTCACGCCCGCGAGTCGTGCGATCTCTCGGGTTGAAACGCCGCTCCAAACGTTGTCGAGTCGCGACCAGCGCGTCACGCAATGGAAGTCAGCATAGACGCGCACCGCCGGCAATTGCATAAACTCATCGAGCGACCACTTCAACGGATTCTCGACGAGGCCTTCGATTTCAAAAGTCCACTTTGCGAGATCGATGTCCGGCGTTCCGTGTGCATCGAGCACGGGCCATTTCTTGGTGCGCGACTGACCCGGCGGCATGCGATTGTCTCGCCGCGTGTCGGGACTGATGATCACGTCCGGCTCCTGAATCTCTTCCGGCTTGCGCGGATCAGTCGTTTGATATTTCGGATCTTGGAATAGATTGTTGAGAAAACTCATAACACGGATTAAGCGGATTTCTTTCCTTTTCTTTCAGCGAGTGCGAGCAACTCTTCGGGCATCCATTTGCCGACGCCCTTCGCCACGGCATCATCAATACCGACACTTCGATCGTGCCAGTCGTCGCGATCGCCTTCCGGTCCACGGGCGCGCTCGTAGTTTTCAGTTTGTTCGAGACTGAGCATGATTCCCGCGATCACTTCGTTCCAGTCCTGAAACTGAATGCCGCGTCTCACGATCGGCAGACCTGCCGTCCAATCTTCCTCCGGCGCGCGTGCATCCTGCTCCGGGATCGTCAGGTTGTGCAGCGAAGGAAATGATGCGCCCGAAAAATCTTTGACCAGCTGCTCGCTGACCTGTTTGTACGACCAGTCAGAGTGCTCCTGTCGCAGAGCCTGCGCACGACGAAAAATGTCCGCCACTGTCGGTTGCTGCTGAACCATTGCACCACCTTTTAGTCTGGTTTGAATGAAATACCTTACACGGATGCGGGCTTGAGAACAAATCGGCTGATGACGACCAGCAGCAGGAGCGCGGACGTAATCGCAGCGGAGAACAGGCAGTACTGACAAAACTGCCGAATCACAAACGCCTGTAAATAGATCAGCCACAAACTGACGACGAACATCGCCGAGAGCAGCGGAGTCAGCAAAGTGCCGGCAGCGCGATAACCAAACGCGGCGAGTGTGGCGAGACTGAAAACGGTGAAATACGCCGCCGCGCCGATACCCGCGAGCGGAAATCCGGCAACAATAGCGTAACGGCTACTGAGCACTTCCGAGCAGCCTGAGAGAATTGTGCACTGAACGGTTGCACCGGTGAGGTGCTCGACGGTGAGATAGAGTGCGTCAGTGAGTCCGAGTAGTGAGAGTAGTGCTGCCGTAATGTAGATCTTTCTCATCGTTTGGCAGCTAGTATTTCGTTTTGAATCACGGCGCGGAGTTTTTCGGCCGGCATCAACGACTCAAACGGCACTTCGCGTCCGTTCATAAAAACCGTAGGAGTGCCTTTCACCCCAAGTGAGTGACCGCGCCTTCCGTCGTTGAAAATTCTTTGCTGCACCAGGTCGCTATTGAGGTCGCGCTTGTAACGCTCGACATCGATTTTGATCTCTCTGGCATAACCCTCAAAAACCGGCCGCACGTCAAACTGCGTTTTCCAGTCGTTTTGGTGGTCGTAAATCAGATCGTGCATCTCCCAAAACTTGCCCTGAAGTCCAGCGGCTTCAGCGGCGGACGCAGCGGCCATAGCGTGCTGGTGAATGGCAACGAGCGGAAACTCTCGGAACGTGATGCGCAACTTATCGCCAAACTCTGTTTCCATCTGTTTCAGGATCGGATGTAACAGTCCACACGGCGGACATTCAAAGTCACCAAACTCTTCCAGGTGTACGGGCGCGTTGGCTGGACCATGTGAATAAGCCGGCTCGGCGCCGGGAATGCCCGGGTTGACGGGGGCCTGCTGAGCCGGCGATGGCGGGGTTCCCGGCGACTGCGATGTTTGTTGGCCGACTGCTGTTGGAGTCGAGGGTACCGAGCGCGTTAAGTACCAGGCGCTGCCGAGTGCCAAAGCAAGCACCGCGAGAATGATGATGAACGGTAGTATGCGTTTCATATGACAGGAGAGTTAAACTACGGCCGCCACAGTGGCTGCCAGTGAGCTGAAAATATCGCGCCCGTCGCTGGAGCCAAGCAAGTCTTCGCAAGCGCGCTCAGGGTGCGGCATCAGACCGAAAACATTGCGCTGACGATTGCAGATGCCCGCGATGTTGTCACGCGAACCATTGGGATTAGAAGCTTCGGTGATTGCTCCGCCGGGTTCGCAGTAACGAAGCACTATGCGATCTTCGCGCTGAAGCTCCGCGAGCGTGTTGTCGTCGCAGATGTAATTGCCTTCAGCGTGTGCGATCGGAATTCGCAGCACAGTGCCTTTCTGTAGCTCGTTGGTAAAAGGACTGTCAGACGTTTCCACACGCACGTGAATATGTTCGCAGACGAAGTGCAGGTCACGGTTGCGAATCAAAGCGCCAGGTAAGAGTCCCGCCTCGCAGAGGATCTGGAAACCGTTACAAATTCCGAGCACAAAGCGACCGCTCTCGGCAAACTTCCTGACTGAATTCATCACCGGCGAGAAGCGCGCGAGGGCGCCGGCGCGCAGGTAGTCGCCATAAGAAAAGCCACCGGGAAGGATTACCGCGTCGTAACTGGAAAGATCTGTTTCACGGTGCCAGATGAAATCTACGGGTTGGCCGACGTGCTTCGAGATCACGTGATAAGCATCGTGATCGCAATTCGAACCAGGAAAAACTATAACTCCGAATTTCACGTTTCTAACTCCACGCGATAGTCTTCAATTATCGGGTTTGACAACACTTCACGCGCCATCTTCTCAACCGATTCACGAGCGCTCTGCTCATCCATCGATCCGTCGAGCGAGATCTCAAAGTACTTGCCCTGCCGGACGTCTGAAATTCCCGAAAAGCCGAGCAGTTCGACTGAATGTTGAATGGCTTTACCCTGCGGGTCAAGAACGCCGGATTTCAGGTTCACGTAAACTTTGGCTTTCATCTCTTACCTGTTAGCTAAAATGAACAAAGCGTTGCTTAAAAAGCACTTGTGGAATAATATCTCCGGCTCGTAGAACCTGTCGCTTCCGGATCAAACGTTTTCTAACAGGAGAAACTTATAATGCAAAACGACCCGCCCGTCCAAGCGAGCCCCGCGTCGCCTGTAGTTACAACCAAATCCAGCACCGGGCTCGATGAGAACGTCGCTGCGCTGTTGGCTTACATCGTTCACGTGATAACGGGAGTGATCTTTTTCGTCATTGAGAAGAACAGCCGGCTGGTGCGTTTTCATGCGATGCAATCCATTATTCTCTCCGCTGTGTGGTTTATCGGTCTGATGGCGATTTGGATCGTGGGTCTCATCCTGGCAATGATCTTCGGTTATATCTCGGGTCTGCTGGCTACTATAGTTTGGGGGCTGACGACTTTAGTGTGGTTTGTTTTTTTAGTCGCCGGTTTTATTGGCTGGATCTTGTGCATGATCAAGGCCTACCAGGGACAATATTTCAAACTGCCCGTCGTCGGAAACTTCGCCGAGAAATTCTCGCAGAAATAGGTTCTACCTGATTCCCACTCGTTCGTAGATCGCGTCTATATTTCGCAGGTAGTGTTCCAGCGAAAAGACGCGATCTATTTCTTCGCCCGACAAATTCTTTTGAATATCACTGTCGGCTTTCACGAGCTCACGGAAGTCGCGATCCTCGTCCCAAACTCTCATCGCGTTGCGTTGGACCAACTCATAGGCGTCTTCGCGCGACAGTCCTTTGTTGGTCAGCGCCAGCAACAACTGACCACTAAAGATCAGTCCCTTCGTGGCTCCGAGGTTTTCGAGCATCCGTTCCGGATAGACGACGAGACCTTCGATCAGTCCGATTGCTTTTTGCAGAATGTAGTCGAGCGCGATACTCGAGTCAGGCAGCACTACGCGCTCTGCCGAAGAATGAGAGATGTCGCGCTCGTGCCATAACGCGACGTTCTCCAGGCCCACGACACTGTTCGCGCGGATCACGCGCGCGATGCCGCAGATACGCTCGGAAATGATCGGGTTGCGCTTGTGAGGCATCGCACTCGAGCCCTTCTGGCCTTTTGTAAAACGCTCCTGCGCCTCACGAACCTCGGTGCGCTGCCAGTGACGAACGTTCAAGGCAAACTTCTCCAACGACGACGCGATGATCGCGAGCGTCGTCAAATACTCAGCGTAGATGTCTCTTTGAATGACCTGCGTCGAAACCGGCGCGGGCTTCAGTCCGAGACGCGCACAAACACTTTCTTCAACTGACGGATCGAGATGCGCAAAGGCGCCGACTGCGCCACTGATCTTTCCCACCGCAACCGCTTCACGCGTGCGCAGCAAACGCTCGCGATTGCGGCGCATCTCGTCAAACCAGAGCGCGAAAGTTAATCCAAATGAAGTCGGCTCTGCGTGAATGCCATGCGTGCGTCCGACCTGAGGAGTGCTTTTGAACTCGACGGCGCGACGCTTCAACGTCTCGATCAACGTCTCGACTTTCTGCAGCAGGATGTCAGCCGCATCACGCAACAGGAGTGCGTTCGCAGTATCGACTACGTCTGATGAAGTTAGACCATAGTGAACGAAGCGACTCGCTTCACCGATCGATTCCGCGAGGTTGGTCGTGAAGGCGATGACGTCGTGATTGGTCGTCTTTTCAATCTCGTTGATCCGCGCAACGGAAAACTTCGCGCGCGCTTTGATCTGTTCGAGAGCGTCGCGCGGAATCGTGCCCATTTCGGCGTGGACTTCGCAGACCGCGATCTCCACGTCCAACCATTTCTGAAATTTGTTTTGCTCTGACCAGAGCGCGCCCATCTCGGGCAGCGTGTAACGTTCGATCATCGAAGTGCCGTTGAATTCACAAAGTAACGAGCCAGCAACCAGTGCCCATTCTCTTCTATTAAAGTAAAAGTCTCCATCGCCTCGCCACGCTCGAAGTGAGTTTCGTAGGTGAGTATGAAAACGTGTCCCTTCAAAGCCCCGCCGGAGTTCTGTTGTTCGGTGGCCGAGTTGAGCGAGCGCGATTCGACCTTACCGAGCTTCGTACGCAAAGTCTTGAATACTTCATTTGACTGTTCGAGCGTGACGTCGTTTTTCCAAAGCGCCGACGACTCGTTGTAGATCTGTTCGTAGCGTTCGTGCGCGATGTGGTCGCCGACGTTTGTGACTGCTTCCTGCACTTCAGCCGGAACGCGTGCGCGTTCGACGTCTCCGCGACACGCCGGCAACGTCAATACAGGTAAAAAGGCGATAAGAAATACAGACAGGTAAAGGCCACGCGTGCGCCGAGATTCGCTCATACCTCTATCCAGGGCGTTGGCTCCTTGGGATAGGACAAACTGACCTCAGTGTAGCCAACAAACAGAGGCGCGCGCTCCTGTAGCGCCACTTCGGCGTTGATCTTGGCGAGATATGGATTGTTTGCGCGTTGTGAAAGATGAGCCAGGACGATGTACTTCGCGCAGCCGTCGAAGCCACGCCGTATCCAATCGGCGAGGTCTTCATTTGAAAGATGGCCCAGACGCGAGAGGATGCGCTGCTTCAGTTCCCACGGATAGTTATCGCAGGCCTTGAGCATGTCTCTGCTGTGATTCGACTCGATGACGATGGCGGCGCAACCGCGCAGGCGTTCCGTGACAAGCGTAGTGATATGACCAAAGTCCATCACCGTGGCGATCTTTACGCCATGGTGCGTTGCGGTGAAACCAAAATTATCGACAGCGTCGTGCGGAATCGTGAATGGATGAAAATCGATCTCGCCGATCTTGAAGTCTTTGCTTGATTCGATCTGTTCCACGCGATCGCGCAGCGCTTTGGCGCGGCGGCGTGGTTCTTCGTTAGTGACGTTAACCTTCTCGCTCACGTACGCATCGAGCGTTTTTCCGGAGATGTAGACGGGACAATCGAGGGAGTTCAGTAATACGCGCAAGCCGCCTGCGTGATCGCCGTGTTCGTGAGTTACGAGCACTGCGTCGAGTCGTTGCGCATCTTCGCCAACCATTGCGAGACGCCGCGTGATCTCTTTCGCGCTCATTCCGGCATCGACGAGCACGCGAGTGTTGCCGGCAACGATCAGCACTGCATTACCAGTCGAGCCGCTGCCAAGAACAGTAAGTTTCATTGGCTGCTCACTATATCAAAGGCTACGTGTCTTTGGTGGAATAAAGTTTCACGCAAAGGCGCAAAGAAAGGACCTTCTTCTTTGCGTCTTTGCGGCTCGGCTTTGCGCCTTTGCGTGAAACTTCCTGTGGTTTAGATTTCGAGACGAGAACGATCGACTTTGAAGCCGTTGAGATTTCCCAACGCCCCGAGCGCGATAGTTTCTGATTTAAAGTAAGTGCGCGCCACTTCCTGAAGCTCATCAACCGTGATGTTGCGGATCTTTTCAATCACTTCATCAGGCGAGATGCGACGACCGTGAATGATCTCCTGACGTGCAAGCGTGCCGGCTCGTGCGCTTGACGACTCGAGCCCGAGTAAGATTGACGAGATGGCCTGGTCCTTCGCGATGCGCAACTCTTCTTCCGTGACGTTGTTGCGTACTACTTCTCGCAGCTCGTGAAGTGAGAGCTCCAAAACCTGATCCAGATACTCCGGCGACGTTCCCGCGTAGACGTTGAACACGCCGACATCAGAAAACGCGCTACCCGCGGCGCCGACTGAATACGCGAGTCCTCGTTCTTCGCGGATCTTCTGCCAGAGTCTGCTTGAAGTGCCGCCGCCGATGATGGAGCCCAACAAACTAGCGGCGTAGCGATCGCTGCTGAGCGCGTCGGGCCATGGCGTCGCGATCACGAGATGCGCCTGTTCGAGTTCGTTCTTCTGCTCGATCAGGATCGGAGCCGCCGGTCGTGGTCTGCCCGGATCGAGTGGTTGCGGTCGAAAACCGGCGCCACTTTCGCAACCATCAAAAGCAACCCCAACCAGTTCGATCAAACGATTGTGATCCACATTTCCAGCCGCGGCTACGACGAGATTGCTGTAGGAAAACTCGCGGGCATGAAAACCGACCGTGGTCTTGTGATCGAAAGTCGGCACGGTTTCTCGAGTGCCTTCAATCGGACGGCCGAGCGGCTGATTTGGAAAGTAGGCCGCGTTGAATAGTTCGCCGAGGAGCTCGTCGGGCGTGTCCTCGACCATTTTCATCTCTTCGAGGATCACCATCTGCTCGCGTTCGAGGTCTTCCTGCTCAAAACGCGGGTGCGAAATCAGATCCGCCAGTAAATCTATTGCCTGGGCGATGGAGGTGTCCGCAACCTTTGTGGTAAAACCCGTCATCTCATGGGTCGTATAAGCATCCAGGTTGCCGCCCAGCCGGTCAGTTTCCACGGCGATATCCCTCGCGCTGCGGAGCCTGGTACCCTTGAAAACAGCGTGCTCGATAAAGTGACAAATGCCGTTTAATTCGGGCGATTCGTGACGGGATCCCCGGCGAACCCAGATCCCGGCGGTCACGGAGCGGAGCCCGGGCATGTGTTCGGACAGGACGGCTATGCCGTTCGGGAGTTTCGTGGATTTAACTTCGTCTATCATCCGTTGGAGACCAAAGGGAACCAAATTTATACCGTGGTTGAGAAGGGGAGTTGGAATCCTAGCACGCCCCAAAAGTGGCGGCAAACCGGGGACAAACCGGCCGTTTTTACGCCCATTTACTTGACAGCCGTTCAGGGCGTGGCAGAAAATGATGGGCTGTTTGTGGGTTCCGGTAAAGTCTCCTCGCCTGAACCAGTTTGGCCTGTCCATAGCTTCCAAACGAATTTGGTTGCGGAGGTCTTCGCATGAGAAGAGCATTTGGCTTTGCATTGTCTCTGATCGCGCTGGTGTCGTTTATCACCAGTGACGTACTTGCCGCAGGCTCCAGTAAATCACTCGCTACCATCAGCGGTACCGTTCGCGACAATCGGGGGAACCCGCTTGCGGGTGCGCTCGTGTCCCTTGTCCGAGAGGGCGTGAAGACGGTTAAGGAGGCAAGAACTGATAAGCAGGGCAACTTCATCGCGCGAGTTCTGCCGGGCCGGTACGGAATCAAAGCAATCGCAAACGGATTCAGCGAAGTAGTCTTCACTCAGGTCGATGTGAAGGCGCAACAGGAACTCGTCTACCGTTTCAATCTCGAACCGGCCGGTAACGGCAACACCTTGCCTGAACGCCGTCGCGATCGTGAAGACGTGAAATGGACCTTGCGATCAGCGCAACAGCGACGCTCAGTTTTCCAGGTACAGGAAGGCCAAGACGAAAGCATCAAGGCTGCAACTCAAAGTGAGACTGCTGAAAACATTCCCTTAGAAAGCGCACCGGAAGTTCCTACCGCAGCAACTTCAGAGTCACGAGTCAAACCACACGGCGTTCTCGAAAGCTATTTCGCAAGCAATGCTTATGGCTCGTCTTACGCAGGTCTCAACTTTGCTGTTGCGACTCCGGTTTCCGATTCAGTGGAACTGATCTTCGCGGGTCAAACCGGAACTGGTGATGCTCCCGAGCGTATGGAAGCAACCACGCGGTTCCATGTCGGCGATCGTCATCGCATCGGAGTCAGCGCTGCGGGCGTGCGATTCGCTAATCCGGTTTGGACGAGCAGACTAAACGATCGAGCCGATTTGCAAGGTCAGGTTTCACTGCGGGCCGTCGACGAGTGGATCGTTCGCGATGGCATCGTGATCGTAATGGGACTCGACTACTCACGTTTCATCGGCGCCGGTGGCGCGCATGCTATTACGCCGAGATTCGGAGTTCAATACGACGCAAACGCACGCACGCGAGTGAAGGCCGCCTTCGCATCGGGTGGAGATGAGGACGGCATTCAGAGTGTCGCAAGGTTCGAAGACGAACAGGTTGTTTTCCGTAGTCAGTCAGTGCGGCCGGTTGCTTTCGTTGACGGGCAGGCAGTACTGGAACGAAGTCATCGGCTGGAGTTTGGAGTCGAAAGAGTTCTCGATAACAGTTCAAACGTTGAAGCGACCGCGTTCTTCGATACAACCAGCGGGCGCGGCGTGGGCCTGTTGAGTGGACCAGCGAGCGCTTTCTCGGGCCGCGCTGGTGATGCGTTTCTCGATATTGCCAACCAGCAGGGATCTTCACGCGGCATTCGCGTTGTTTATACGCGCCGTCTGAATCGCGTTTGGACCGCCTCGGCGGGTTACGCCTTCGGACGAGGCCAACAACTCTCGGCGGAAGGTTTCTCGACGCCGTCCGAACTATTCGAAAGTGGTTACTTTCAAACCGCGGCACTCCAGCTCGCGGCAGGATTTAGCAGCGGTACGCAAGTACGCACTGTGCTGCGGTTCTCACCTGAAGCGACGGTATTCGCGATTGACCCATTCGCAGGGCGTTTAGGCGTTTACGATCCGTCGTTGAGCATTCAGATCCTGCAGGAGTTGCCGAGTTTTGGTTTGCCGGTGCGAGCCGAGGCGATTCTCGACGCGCGCAACCTGCTGGACGCGCAAACAAGTTCTGATAACGGAGAGATCCTGACTTTCATCGGTAACAATCGACGGTCTGTTCGTGGCGGAATCTCGGTCAGGTTTTAGAGACGCGAGATGAGGAGAGCAGACTGTCAAAACAACCTCTCAGCTCGCGGTTCTGCTCCCTTCCTCTCCAATGCCGGTCTTCCAAATTCTCGGAAATTCCGAAAAGTTGGATAGATCTTTTTATCCGGGCCAACTAATCCGTTTCAAACCATGGAAAACGTGGCCGGAACATACCTTGCCTAAAAGAGTCGGATCTGCCGGGCGCCGGGAGTTAAGCGGCAGCGTTTGAGGTAGCAGTGAAGGGATCGATACTCACAACCAAGACCTGGGTTCTGCTGATTGGCGCGGCGCTATTGATTAGTGCCGGGCTCCTCAACTTCCGCCAGCGCGTCAGACACGAAACGCCGCCGTGGGACGGTGTCGAGTGGGTCGATACTCAAAACGGAATCATAGCGAAGAGCATCGAGAAAGGTTCCGCCGCGGACCGCGCCTGGATGCTGCCGGGTGACCAGTTAATCGGCATCAGCCTTGATGGCGAAGGCCGCGCCGAGGAGATTACTTCCGCACGAGACGTTCAGATTTATCTCGAGCAAGCCCGCATCGGTGGCAGCCTGCATTACTTAATGAAGCGACCGTCCTACTCCGCAGACGTGGGCGCTTACTGGGCCGACCTCGACAAGTTGGGCGCCATTCACAAGTGGACGCCACGAGTGCTCTACATCAATCTCATCGGCATAATCTTCCTGTGCGTTGGTTTCTTCGTGCTGTTCAAGCAGGGTGGTCGCGCTCCGTACGCGCTTCACTTTGCGACGTTCTGTCTCGCCGCATTCGTCTTTCTGTTCTACACGCCGGTCGGTAGTTATCGCGACCTCGATCTGGCGATCGCTTTTCTCGACAACGCGGCCCTGATTCTCTTCGCGCCGCTGTTTCTGCACTTCTGTGCGCTTTATCCGTCGCGGCAACAACTCTTCGCCACACGTCGCTGGCGCGCAGTGTCGCTGTACGTTCCGGCGTTGTTGCTGCTGGGTTTCGAAGTAGTCGTGTTCCTGCGCGACGAGATCGGCAAGGGTATTTCCGCTTTTCAGAGGATTCCGGTTACTGAGCAGATTGTCGGATTCTTTTACTGGATTAGCATCCTGCATCTCGCCGTGGCGCTGGCTGCGAGTGCGGCGCTTCTGTTTCGAACCTTCTTCACGGCAAAGAGCACAGTCGTTCGTCAACAGGTCAAGTGGCTCGTTTGGGGTACGGCACTCGCCGTCACTCCTTTCATACTGCTTTACGCAGTGGTCTACCTGTTTGGCGCACCAACGGATCGCTGGCTCACAGATGTCGCCATCCTGCCGCTTGCGATAATTCCGTTCGCGTTTGGTTATTCAGTTCTTCGTTATCGCTTGATGGACGTTGAGCTGGTCGTACGAAGAGTTTTCGTTTATGCACTCACGACTCTCGCCGTTTCGCTGCTCATCGCCGTTGTCGTTTACACAGGCGGTTTGTATGCCTTCGGTTCCGACCAGGCATTCACTTCCGGTGAGATCACGTTGCGTGTCGTCGTAGCTGTATTGGCGATGGCGGCAATCGTAATGGTCGCGGCTCCGGTTAAGAATTTTCTCCAGGAGCAGGTCGATCGCCTGTTCTACGGTGAACGCTATGACTTGCGTAACAGCCTGCTGGATTTCGGACGCACGCTGTCTGCAACGACCGCTCTCGATCCGTTACTCGATGCATTAGTCAGCCGGCTTCAGGAAGTGATGAACGTCGAACGCGTGGCGATCTTTATCGAGTCGCGCAATGCCAGATCCGGTTATGTAGTTGCACGCACGGCAGGCTTGGCGGCGCCGGTTGTTGTTCCTCCCGACTTTCGCGAATTGATTCGCGTGCGTTCGGCGGAAACTGGTGTGGTCCGCGCCGACGATCTCGATCTCAACTCCGAATTAAATTTCTCGGTGCGACAAGTGCTGCACTACTTCGTTCCCTGCGTTGTGCGCGGACGAATGGTGGCAGTAATTGGCCTCGGGCGTTCAGTCGACGGCGGGCTGCTTTCATCCGAAGACGTTGAGATTTTGCGCACTGTCTCGGGTTATGTCGCGGTCGCGATTGAGAACAGCTTGCTCTACAAGGACCAGCAGGAACGCGCCTCGGAGTTGAAGCTGTTGAAGGAATTCAACGAGTCGATCATCGAGTCGATCAACGTCGGTCTACTGGCCGTCGATCTCGAAGGACGCGTGACGCGCCTCAATTCCGCACTCGAACATATTCTCGATCTTCGTCGCGATGCCGCGGTCGGCCGTTACGTTGAGGACCTGTTTTCCGAAGACTTTGCTGACACGCTCAAGCAAGTTCTTGGCAAAGATGGCTGGCGTCTCAAGGAAATCCGCAACATCTACAAGCTTCATACGGCTACACGCGCCAATCGCGCTCTCGTTTTGAATATCGCCCTCGCGCCGTTGCAGGACGCGCAGGGACAAACGGGCGCGCTTGTTGTGCTTGAAGACGTCACCGCCCGCATCACTCTCGAAGAGCAGTTGCAACAGCGCGAGAAGCTCTCGTCGATTGGTTTGCTGGCCGCCGGCGTGGCGCACGAAGTCAACACGCCTTTGACCGGTGTTTCGTCGTACACGCAGATGCTGCTGGGCATGCTCAACGAAAACGATCCGAAGCATGCGTTACTGCAGAAAGTGCGGACTCAGGCGGAGCGGGCCACGAACATCGTCAACAACCTGCTCAACTTTTCACGCACGGGCAGCGCGACCGAGTTTGCCGAAACTGATGTGGCGCGCGTGCTCGACGACACGTTGCAACTACTCGAACCGCAATTGCGTCGCAGCCAAATCGAGATCGTCCGTGACTACGGCGACGATGCCCCGGAAGCCTGGGCCAATGCCGGTAAGTTGCAGCAGGTCTTTACGAATCTCATTCTCAACGCGCGTGACGCGATTCCCGATGGCGGACGAATCACGGTCTCGACCGGTACCGCCGACGATGGCTCGCTCGTGGCGGAGATCGCGGATAACGGCATCGGTATCGCGCCCGAGAACGTCGCCAAGATTTACGATCCGTTCTACACCACCAAAGGCGTCGGCCAGGGAACCGGGCTCGGTCTCGCCGTGTCGTACGGCATCGTTCAGGAACATGCCGGACGCATCACCGTCGATAGCACTCCCGGACACGGCACAACCTTCCGCATCACTTTACCTACCGCACGCGTCCGCGCACGCCTCCAGGCGGTGGGCGATTAAGAAAAAACACCGGCTGTTTGTTAAACTACCGCCTTCATGATGAAGACGGAAAGGCGCAACTCCAAAAAAGGATCGGTCCTCGTCGTTGACGACGAAGAGATCATGCGCGAGGTCCTTGAGACGCTACTCACCGCCGAAGGCTATCGCGTCGATCTTGCCAAGACCGGTGAAGAAGGCCTCGAAGCTTACGGCCGCCGTGCGTTCGACGTTGTCCTGCTCGACGTTTCGATGCCGGGCATCGGCGGATTGCGCGCGCTCGAAGAGTTTCTGAAAATGGACTCGGACGCCGTGATCGTGATGATCACTGCTTACGCGACTTTCGATACCGCCATCGCCGCATGGGAACGAGGCGCCTTCGGCTGCATTCGCAAGCCTTTTCAAAACGAACAGATCACCGCGACGATCCAGGCCGGTATCAAGCGTCGTCGTAAAGAAGAAGAACGACGCACACTGCGCCGCGCGATGAGCAAAGCCGTCGATCGCGGCGAGATTATCGGGCGCTCCGACATCATGCAGGAGGTCTTTCGCCTCGTTGAACAGGTGGCGCCGGCGCGGTCGACAGTTTTGATAACGGGCGAAAGCGGCACCGGTAAGGAGTTGATCGCGAAGGCGATTCACGAAGCCAGCACGCGCGCCGGCCGCCCGTTCGTGACAGTCAATAGTTCGAACATTCCTTCGGAGCTGCTCGAGTCGGAGCTGTTTGGCCACACTCGTGGTGCGTTCACCGGCGCCGTTGCGGCGAAGAAGGGGCTGTTTGAGGTTGCTGACGGTGGTTCGATCTTTCTCGACGAGATCGGCGATATTCCGCCGGAAACGCAGGTGCGACTGTTGCGCGTGATCCAGGAACGTGAGTTCACGCCCCTGGGCGACACAGCGCCGCGTCGAGTTGACGTTCGCATCATCGCGGCGACGAACATCGATCTGAAAGAAGCTGTCAGGCAGGGAACTTTCCGCGAGGATCTTTATTACCGTCTCGCGGTGGTGCCGATCGAGTTGCCGCCGTTGCGCGATCGCCGCGAAGACATTTTGCCATTGGCCCAGCACTTCATTCAGAAGTACAACGAAGAGAACGCTCGCGAAGTCTCGGAGCAACTCGCGCCCGAAGTGCTCGCGTTGCTTGAAGCCTATTCGTGGCCCGGCAACGTGCGTGAGTTGGAAAACACAATCGAGCGAGCGGTGGTGATTGCGCCCGGCAACGAGATTACCAAGGAGTGTTTGCGCACTGAGATCAGCGATCCGAAGTCGGTGGTTTCGGGTCATCACGACGGCGCCAGTAATGCTGCCGTGGGGGACATCGGACGAGGTATCAATTTCTACGAAGAAGTACGACGCTTTGAAATCGATTTGATCCGGCGCGCGCTGGAACAAACGGGCGGACACCAATCACGCGCCGCGCGTTTGCTCGGCATGAACGCGACGACACTGAACTCCAAAATCAAAACTTACAACATCAACCTGAGACCATAGCCGCGATGAAACGACGCGAACTCGATGGCTGTCCAATCACTGGAGCGTTACAGATGCTCGGTGACAAGTGGACGATGCTGGTCGTGCGTGAGTTGTTGGGTGGTCCAAAGCGAACGATGGAATTGCTGAACAGTCTTTTTCCGATCAGCAGTCGCACGCTCGTCGGACGCCTGCGCGACATGGAGAAGGATGGTTTGGTTGATCGAACAGATTTCGGCGGCAATCCACCGCACATCGAATACGCTTTGACTGAACGAGGAAGATTGCTCGTGCCGCTGCTCGAATCTCTGCGGCAACTCGGTCTGGCGTTGCAGTGCAACGAATGTGAAGATCGGTTGAAGCGCCTCGGAGCGTATTGCGAACCCTGCCCTCAATCCCGAATCGCGCCACATCCCCGCGAGCGAGACGATTCGATCGTTCTGTTGTAATCCGCGTTAATCTGTGTTCGAGATCATGTGGCCGTCGGGCGTGATGATGGCTTTGTGATCGGGCGTGATGGTCTCGCCTTCGATCGTGATCTCGTCTCCGGTCGGCATCGCAACCGGCAGGTGGTCCAGAAAACGCTCGGCGTCGATTGCCGACATACAACCAGTTCCGGCCGCAGTAATCGCTTGCCTGTAAACTGAATCCTGCACGTCGCCGCACGCAAAAACACCGGGAATGTTGGTCGCAGTCGAGTGGCCCGAGGTCTTCAGGTAACCAATCTCGTCCATGTCCAACTGTCCTTTGAACAACTCCGTGTTTGGCTTGTGTCCGATCGCGACAAACACGCCCGAACATTCGAACTCGCGTTCCTCACCAGTTTGCAAATTGCGCAAACGAACACCAGTGACGCCATGGTCCTGCGTTCCGAGAATCTCTTCAAGGGCCGTGTTCCAGATAAACTCGATCTTCTCGTTTCGAAACGCCTTCTCCTGCATGATCTTCGACGCCCGCAACCTGTCGCGACGATGAACAACGTAAACTTTCGCCGCGTAACGCGTGAGAAACGTCGCTTCTTCCATCGCCGTGTCACCGCCGCCCACAACGATCAGCGTCTTGTTTCGAAATGCCGGCAGCGGTCCATCACAAGTCGCACACGCTGAAACTCCGTTACCACCAAACCCGTTCGGCACTTTCGCTTCACCCGGAATCCCGAGCCACTTCGCTGACGCGCCGGAAGCGATGATCAGAGTCTCCGTCACGATCGTTTTCGATTCGGTGTAGAGCGTAAACGGACGTTCCGACAGATCGACCTCAGTGATCCAAGTCTCCATGAATTCAGTTCCAAAGCGTTCCGCCTGCTTGCGAAACTCATCCATCAGCTCCGGTCCCTGAATTCCTTCTGAAAATCCGGGGTAATTTTCCACTTCGGTCGTGATCATCAACTGACCGCCCGGCGTGGTTTGTTTGTGCGCATCAGCAGGGGCGTCGATCAGCAATGGCTTCAGGCTCGCGCGCGCGGTATAAATCGCGGCGGTGAGTCCGGCCGGTCCGGATCCGATGATGACGACATCTCTTTTGATCGTTTCGTTGTCCATGATTTCGCTGCGTCCGCTGCGTTTCTCTGCCTCCTCTGTGCTAAAACTGACCTCTAACGCAGAGATCGCAGAGGACGGCAGAGTTCGCAGGATTCAAATTGACATACCAGTTACCACGACAGTATAGCCTTTTCGGTTGAGCGTATAGTATAACTACGGTTATTGGGGTAGTCGAACCGTGTGGATTGAAAGCATTGCCGTTATCGGCGCGGGCACAATGGGCCATGGCATTGCCCAGGTTGCCGCGCTGGCGGGGTTTCGGGTGCTGCTGAACGACGTGGATCGCGAGTCGTTGGCGCGCGGAGTTGCAGCGATTGACAGCAACCTTGTCAAAGGAATTCAACGCGGCAAGTTGACTGAAGACGATCGCGACCGCGCGTTGCAGCATATTCATGGAACAACGAACCTGAAAGAGTGTGCCGCAGCAGATCTGATCATTGAGGCCGCGCCCGAGCAGCTCGAGTTAAAGAAGGAAGTGCTCCGGCAACTGGAATCCTCATCCGACCACCCTTTCATTTTCGCCAGCAATACGTCATCGCTGTCTATAACGGAGATAGCCGGTTCTTCAAAACGCCCCGAAGCTGTTATTGGTATGCACTTTTTCAACCCGGTGCACATCATGCGGCTGCTTGAAATTGTTGTTGGAAAAAGGACCAGCGCTGAAACTGTACAGACAGTCACGGATGTTGGCCGTAAGATGCGCAAGGAACCGATCGTCGTGAAAGACGTTCCGGGTTTTGCTTCGAGTCGATTGGGCGTGGCGCTTGGTCTCGAAGCGATGCGGATGCTTGAACAGGGAGTGGCCAGCGTGCAGGATATCGACACGGCGATGGAGCTTGGCTACAACCATCCGATGGGCCCATTGAAGTTGACCGATCTGGTTGGGCTCGACGTACGACTCAACATCGCGGAATATCTACATCGCGAACTCGGCTCGGAAACGTTTAGGCCACCGGAAGTCTTGCGACGGATGGTGAGCGAAGGGAAGTTGGGGAAGAAAACGGGTCAGGGCTTTTACGATTGGACCAATGAGCACGCCCTATAACAACGAAGAGAGACGGTTTGCTTTAAGGATGTCATTGCGACTCCCGATCGTGATCTCGGGTCGCACAGAAGACGGATCTGCCTGGAGCGAGCCAAC
>JBKPJP010000234.1:0-6177 GCA_046730735.1 Acidobacteriota bacterium
CGACAATGCTCCGCTCGGCCGCCGAAACTGCCGCTAAAAACTGGGTATTCCCACCTTCGACCTTCAACGGCAAACCCGTCCGAATAGTCGGATACCTCGACTTCGAATTCAAACTTTAGCCACAGATTTTCGCGGGATAAACGCAGATCGGCGTTCATCCGCGGAGATCCGCGGCCAATCTTGACTTAAAAGTAAGGTATGGCTTAAGATGCCTGAGACTAATGGTTTAGACACGCAATGAAGATCTCAGCTCAAGAAGAATACGGCCTGCGATGCCTTTTGCAATTAGCCCGGGCGGAAGTCATGGGCGAGTCGTTGACGCTCGGCCAACTTGCACGTCTCGAAGGCATTTCGACTGCCAACGCCGGCAAGTTGCTGTGGATACTGAGCAAAGCCGGACTGGTGCAATCGACTCGCGGAATCAAAGGCGGCTACTCGCTGGCGCGACCGGCTTCCGAGATTCACTTGAATCAGGTGATACGCGTGCTCGAAGGCGAACCGGCGGAGTCGCACTGCAAGAGCTACGCAGGCGTGCTCGATGCGTGTGTGCATACAGGCGACTGCGGCATTCGTCCGGTGATTGTTGAATTGCACCAGATTGTGGACAACGCCCTCGCGGAGATCACGCTTTCGCAATTGCTGGGAACGGAAGCAAACGTCGATGCGGCCCTGCATCAGATTCAGGGCAGCAGGCAAAGGGATACTCGTCTTTAGAAGGCACTCATGAGTACAGCAGAACTTTTAGCAAAACAGGAATACAAATACGGATTCGTAACCGATATCGAGTCGGATGTAATTCCGCGCGGCTTGAGCGAAGACACGATTCGTCTCATCGTCGAGAAGAAGAACGAACCCGAGTGGATGCTCGAGTTCCGGCTCAAGGCCTATCGACATTGGCTGACGATGACTGAGCCGAAGCATTGGCCCAACCTCGTCTATCCGGCGATCGATTACCAGGACATGATCTACTACAGCGCGCCCAAGCAGAAGGCGACGAAGAAGAGTCTCGACGAAGTCGATCCCGAATTGCTGCGCACGTTTGAAAAGCTTGGTATTCCGTTGAGCGAGCAGAAGCAATTGGCGGGTGTGGCGGTTGACGCTGTTTTCGACTCAGTTTCAGTAGCGACCACTTACAAAGAGAAACTGAAGAAGCACGGCGTGATCTTCTGTTCCTTTACTGAAGCGATCAGAGACTATCCCGAACTCGTCAAAAAGTATCTCGGCTCGGTCGTACCGACGAATGACAACTTCTTCGCGGCGTTGAACAGCGCGGTCTTCTCGGATGGAAGTTTCTGTTTCATCCCAAAAGGCGTGCGCTGTCCGATGGAACTCTCGACGTACTTCCGCATCAACAACGCGGAGTCTGGGCAATTTGAACGCACGTTGATTGTCGCTGAGGAAGGTTCGTACGTTTCGTATCTCGAAGGCTGTACAGCGCCGAAGTTCGATCGCAACCAGCTTCACGCAGCGGTAGTTGAACTGGTCGCGCTGGACGACGCGCAGATCAAGTATTCGACAGTGCAAAACTGGTACGCCGGTGATGAAGAAGGACGTGGCGGTATCTACAACTTCGTCACGAAGCGCGGCAAGTGTGCGGGAAAGAACTCGAAGATCTCGTGGACGCAGGTCGAGACGGGTTCGGCGATCACATGGAAATATCCGTCGTGCATTCTCGCGGGCGATAATTCGATCGGAGAGTTTTACTCGGTCGCGTTGACGAATCATGCGCAACAAGCCGACACCGGCACGAAGATGATCCACCTCGGCAAGAACACGCGCTCGACGATCATCTCGAAGGGAATCGCGGCTGGTAAATCGAACAACAGCTATCGCGGCCTGGTGAAAGTGATGCCGAAGGCCGAGGGCGCGCGCAACTACACGCAGTGCGACTCGATGTTGATTGGTTCGACCTGCGGCGCGAACACGTTCCCGTATATCGAAGTCATGAACAACACGTCGAGCGTCGAGCACGAAGCGTCGACTTCGAAGATCAGTGAAGAACAACTGTTTTATCTACAGCAACGCGGCATTTCTCAGGAAGACGCCGTGTCGTTGATCATTAACGGCTTCTGCAAGGACGTGTTTCTGCAGTTGCCGATGGAATTTGCAGTCGAGGCCCAGCGGCTTTTGGGTCTGAAGCTCGAGGGCAGCGTAGGTTAATCCGCGTTCATTCGTGAAAACGCGGTTAAATGGCTTAGGAGATTGGATGTTAGAGATTCGAAATTTACACGCGGGGATTGATGGCAAGGACATACTGAAGGGCATCAACCTCACGGTTAACAAAGGCGAGATTCACGCCATCATGGGACCAAACGGTTCTGGAAAATCTACACTCGCGAAGGTGTTGGCCGGACATCCGCAGTATGAAGTGACTGCGGGCGAGATCCTGTACGAGGGCCGCAATCTGCTGGAGATGCCGCCTGACGAACGCGCGCGCGAAGGCGTGTTCATGGCGTTTCAGTATCCGATCGAAGTGCCGGGTGTTTCGAATGCGCAGTTTCTGCGTCTCGCGTACAACGAGAAGCGCAAGCATCGCGGTGAAGAAGAGCTCGACCCGCTCGAGTTCAAGGACCTCTTGAAAGAGCGCGCGAAGGTTGTCGAGATGGAAGCGAGCTTCATGACTCGCTCCGTCAACGAAGGCTTCTCGGGCGGCGAAAAGAAACGCAACGAGATCCTGCAAATGGCAGTGCTTGAACCAAAGCTCGCCGTGCTCGACGAAACCGATTCGGGACTCGACATCGACGCGCTGCGCGTGGTTGCAAACGGCGTCAATCAACTGTTGACACCGGACAACGCGATCGTCGTAGTCACACACTACCAGCGACTCCTGAACTACATCGTGCCGGATTTTGTACACGTGCTCTCGGGCGGACTTATCGTTCGCGAAGGCGGCAAAGAGCTGGCGCTGGAGCTCGAATCGAGGGGCTACGACTGGATCAAGACGGCAGACAACGGAAAAGGAGTGGTCGCCCCGGCGCAGTAATGGTTACCGAACTCGTCAAGTCAGAAAACAGTTATCAGGCGGCGTTTCGCAGCGTGCGTGAACTTTCGCCGGCGGCGCCGTGGCTCGAGCTCGTGCGCGGCAGCGCGATGGATCGCTTCGAGCAGTTGGGTTTCCCTTCGGGTCGTGATGAAGAGTGGAAGTACACGAACCTAGCGACGCTCGCGAAAGAGAGTTTTGAACCGGTAACAAGCGCAGATCATGCCGGCGACGTGAGTCGTTTCGCATATCCCGAGACTGACGGCGCTCACCTCGTGGTCGTGAATGGTTTCCTGCGTGAAGATTTATCAGTAACGACCGGACTCGGAGACGTTGTGGCGATCGATCTGTTTAGCGCAGTTGACGACGCGCGTTACAACAAGATCATTCGCAAGTATCTCGCACGTAATGCGGGTTATCACAACAATGGACTAACGGCGCTGAATACGGCTTTTATCCAGTCCGGAGTTTTTGTTTACATTCCGAAGAACGTGAAGCTGGAGAAGCCCTTGCAGATCACGTTCGTTGGTGGAACTGCGAACAGCGCTAATTTCCCTCGCGTGCTCGTCGTCGCCGAGGAAAACAGTTCCGCGACACTGATAGAGAATTTTGTTGCCGGCGCCGAGGAGCGCTACTTCACCAACGCGATCGCGGAGATTGTTCTCAAAGACGGCGCGCACCTTGAGCACTGCCGTTTACAGCGCGAAAGTAAAAAGGCATTTCACGTTTCGACGACTTCAGCCGAGCTCGGTCGCGCCAGTCGTTACGATACGACGTCGATCAACCTCGGTGCGCAATTGTCGCGTCACGACATCTCAGTGGTAATGGACCACGAAGGCGCGGAGACCTCCGTCGATGGTCTCTACATGGTTGACTCCGATCAACACACTGACACGCATTCAGTAATCGATCACAAGCAGCCGCATTGCAACAGTCACCAGTTGTACAAAGGCATTCTCGACGGCAACGCGCGCGCGGTTTTCAACGGTAAGATCTTCGTTCGCGAAGGCGCGCAAAAAACCGACGCAATGCAGACGAACAAGAACCTGCTGTTGTCAGACAAGGCTCGTGTCGATACGAAACCGCAGCTCGAGATTTATGCCGACGTCGTGAAGTGCGCACACGGCGCGGCGGTGGGCCAGATCGATCCGGAAGAGCTGTTTTACCTGGAGGCGCGCGGCATTAGTCCCGAACTCGGTCGCAGCCTGTTGACTTACGGGTTTGCCGAAGAAGTGATCGCGAAGATTAAGCTCGAATCGATCAGAACAGAGCTGGACCAGATTGTATTGAAACAGTTGCACGCCTCCCTGGAGACGTAAGGCCATGGACCCGAGTATCTGGGATCTTGTTTGTTTTGTGTGGGAAATCGTTACGACGATATTCTGCGACTTCTGGAAGAACCGGCGCGGAGTTAGGGGGAGTTAAGACTGTGAGTACTGGAACGTTATCAACACTGGAACCGCTTGTTTCAACTGGCTGGGACATCGAACGTATTCGCGCCGACTTCCCTGTGTTGCAACAGACTGTCAACGGCAAACCGCTCGTATATCTCGACAACTCTGCCTCGTCGCAAGTGCCGCAGGTAGTCATCGACCGCGGCAGCATCTATATCGAACAAGAGCACTCAAATATTCATCGCGGCGTTCATTACCTCAGCCAGAAAGCGACCACCGCCTACGAAGGCGCGCGCGAAAAAGTGAAGCGCTTCATCAACGCGCGCGACGTGCGCGAATGTGTCTTCGTGCGCGGGGCCACGGAAGGTATCAATATCGTGATGCACGGCTATGGCCGTAAGTTCATCGGCGAGGGCGACGAGATCATCATTTCGGCGATGGAGCATCACTCGAACATCGTTCCCTGGCAGATGCTCTGCGAAGAGAAGGGCGCGCGCCTGCGCGTGATTCCGATGAATGATGCGGGCGAGTTGCTACTCGATGAGTACGATGGCTTGTTGAACGAGCGCACGAAGCTCGTGGCCGTGCTGCACGTCTCAAACGCGCTCGGCACGATCAACCCGATCAAGGAGATGATCGCGCAGGCACACAAGTATGGCGTGCCCGTACTGATCGACGGTGCGCAAGCTGCGCCGCACATGCCGGTTGACGTGCAGAATCTCGATTGCGACTTCTACGCCTTCTCGGGACACAAGATGTACGCGCCGACCGGCAGCGGCATCCTCTACGGCAAGCTCGAGTTGCTCGAAAAAATGAATCCATTCCAGGGGGGCGGCGACATGATCAAGACTGTCACCTTCGAGAAATCAACTTACGCCGATCCGCCGACCCGATTTGAAGCCGGTACGCCCGCGATCGCATCGCAGATCGGCCTCGGCGCCGCGATCGATTATCTGAACAGCATCGGACGAGAACGCGCGGCTGCTTACGAAGCTGAGTTGCTGCGCTACGCGACCGAACGCGTCTCAGCGATCGAAGGTGTGCGCATCATCGGCACCGCGAAAAACAAAGCCAGCGTGCTTTCGTTTGTGATCGACGACATTCATCCACACGACATCGGCACGATCCTGGACCAGGAAGGTATCGCGGTTCGCGCCGGTCATCACTGCGCGCAACCGGTGATGCAACGATTCAATGTGCCGGCCACGGCCCGCGCGTCGTTTGCCTTCTACAACACGCGAGAAGAGGTCGACGTGCTCGCGCGCACGATCGAACGTGTGATTGAGATTTTTAGTTAACCAATGTCTGAATTAAGCGAACTCTACCAGCAGGTAATCCTGGACCATAACAAGAAGCCGCGAAACTTTCGCAAGCTCGAAGCGGCGAATCACACCGCCGAGGGCTACAACCCACTCTGCGGCGATCAACTCACTGTCTACCTCGATCTCGAAGGCGGATTGGTCAAGGATGTCGGATTCGAAGGCTCTGGTTGTGCGATCTCAAAAGCCGCGGCGAGCATGATGACGCAGGCCGTCAAGGGCAAGAGCAAGGAACAGGCTGAAAACCTCTTCAACGAGTTTCACTCGATGGTAACCGGCGAACTCAACGAGGAGACAGAAGAAAACAATCTCGGCAACTTGAAGATCTTCGCCGGCGTCCGGGAATTTCCCGTCCGCGTCAAATGCGCCACATTGCCCTGGCACACACTGCACGCCGCACTCAACCAAAAAGACCAAGTCTCAACCGAATAATATTTCGCCGCAGATGAACGCGAATGAACACGGATCGATCCGTGTTCATTCG
>JBKPJP010000235.1:0-2796 GCA_046730735.1 Acidobacteriota bacterium
GCCAGATGCCCGACGGTTTGACCGCTCGCATCTACCACGTACCATTTTCGTCTTCCAGCGAGTTCCTTACCGCTGGGGAAGTATGTCGACATAGTTAACTATCTCTGTTTTCAGCGAATAAAACGCGAACGGCTAGAATACCGAAGCGCCCAAAAAATTGTCAACCCGCGAACGGGGTTGAACTCAGCGGTTCTCTGCGTATCTCTGCGGCCCTCTGCGTAACGAAGTATTTCACGCAGAGAACGCAGAGGGCCGCAGAGATACGCAGAGAAAAGGCCCTTCGAGTGATGAAGGGCCTTCGTCGTCTAAATTATCACAAACGGTTACGGCTTGTCGGGAGTTTTGGTTGTTCCAGACGTCCCGGTGTCATTTTTCTTCAACTTAGGCGGCGCCTCGGTCGATTTCGGCTGCTCGCCGTCGGCCGGAGCGGTGGTGCTGTCGTCCGGAGTCGGTTGGCGACGTTTCAATGTCGGCCTTCCTGGCGCTCCGCCTTCCTCACCCGCTGCAATCGCACCCGCCGTCGAAGCACGCGCGTTCGAAAGTCTTAGTAGACGAGCCTTGACGCGCTGAAACTCGGAACTGCTAATCACGTACTCTTCATGTTCCGGGAACCTCGCGGCCAGGGCCAATGCCGAAGCTCTGCGATCCGGCGGCGCCGGGTGCGTAGAGAAGGCGCGGGCGATGAAACCGGGCTTCTTCTTGTTCTTGGCTTCCAGTTTCTCAAACATAGTGGCCATTGCGCCCGGGTCGTAACCGGCGGCGTACATGTATTGAACGCCGAGTTTGTCAGCTTCCTCTTCAGCGCCACGGCTGAACTTCATGAAGATGCCGAGCAGTCCGATACCGGCCGTATTCTGGTAAATCATTCCCGGAATGCCGCCCAAAAAGATGGAGCCACCGAGTGCGGCATATTCGAGCAAGCTGGCTTTCGTCTGGTTCTCAACAGCATGACGAGCAGCGACGTGAGCAATCTCGTGAGCCATCACACCGGCCAGTTCGGCTTCGTTATCGGCAGCCAGGATCAGGCCCTTGTTGACGTAGAAAAATCCACCCGGCAGCGCAAACGCGTTCACTTCGTCGGAATCGATGACTTTGATTGTGAACGGCACCTTAGCGTCGGAGTGCAGCACGATGTTCTGACCAACACGATTCACGTACTCAGTGATCACGGGGTCGTCAACAAACTTCGCCTGGCGATCGACTTCCGCTGCCGCCTCGCGACCCTGGCGCACTTCCTTTTCCGTCGACCCACTCATCTTGGCGATAATGCCCGTATTGATATTCCGCTTACCGATCATGTCCGGGTTCTCGTTGGTCGAGAGCGGCTTGTTCGACTTCGCGGCCGTGGTGGTCGTGGTCGCAGGTTGCGCTTTTTGTTCTGTCTTGGCTTCTGGTTGTTTTACTTCTGTAGTTTGGGTTTGGCTGGTTTTTTGAGCCTGCTCCGTCGACTTGGTGGTCGACGTTTGCCCGACCGCAGCCACTGAGCTCGCCAGTAGAGATGCGGATAAAACCAAAGCACTAGTGGCACGGGAGAAGTTGTTCATCTCAAAAAAACCTCCAAAGTTTACGATGACCTGAGGGTGGGGTCTACGACTGACTGTTTTCGCTAAATCCTGACGCGCAGTCTATGATGCACGGGTCGGGCGGCTGGTTGTGCGGGCGAATACAACTTCCGAGCCCGGAGGGGATAGATTCTCGCGCCTATAAAATGAACTAGCGATTACACGTTAACTATACCTATGCCCGACGCGAAAAGAAAGCAAAAGCCTGCGGTAACAATCATCGGAGCGGGTCGTCTCGGGACCGCTCTCGCCGTCGCACTCGAGGGCCATGGGTACTCGATCAAATCACTCGTCGCTCGACATGCTCAAAAGGCGCGCCACGCGGCTGGTCTTTTAGACGGTAAACCACAGGTTTTAGCCGCAAAACAATTGCCTTCGTTGCGTCCTGCAGATGTCTTTCTGATTACGGTTCCCGACGATCAGATTGCCGGGGTCGCTGCGCAACTGAGCGGCCTCGAGTTTGACGCAACAGCGCTTCACACCAGCGGCGCCCTCTCGGCCGACGTGCTCGCCCCTTTGCGCAAACGTGGGTGGCATACCGGTTCCATTCACCCGTTGGTTTCGGTCAGCGATACTGATGCCGCACTCGAGGGCGCGTTTTGGAGTATTGAAGGTGACCGGACTGCATTGCGAACCGGCAAAGCCATCGTGCGCGACCTTGGCGGGCAAAACTTTTCCATCCGGTCCGAAGATAAGCCGCTCTATCACGCGGCCGCCGTGATGGTCGCGGGTAACGTCGTGGCGCTGTTTGATGTGGCCCTGGAGATGTTGATGCGCTGCGGGCTCGACCGAAAAACGGCGCGCGCGATTCTGTTGCCGCTGATCGCGAGTACAGTCCGTAGTCTTCAGACCAAAGATCCGGCCCAGGCGTTGACCGGAACTTTTTCACGCGGAGATCTGGAGACGGTCAAACGGCATGTCGCCGCGCTCAGGAAAAGTGAACTTGCAGAGGCGCTCGAGCTTTACCGGCTTCTCGGTCAAAGATCACTAACGCTTGGAAAAGATCATCCACAGATTACACAGATATTGAAATCGGTATAATCTGCGTAACTTATGCAACCAACACCGAGCGCGAGTTACAGTTTGACCTTGCGCGTCAGGCTCTCCTCACGTGCCGGCTCGCTTGGTGAGTTGACTATGGCCATCGGCCGCGCCGGCGGCGACATCGGCGCCATCGATATCGTCACGGTGGGCAACAACTTCATCATTCGCGATGTCACAGTCAGCTCGGCTT
>JBKPJP010000236.1:0-11724 GCA_046730735.1 Acidobacteriota bacterium
ACAACAACACAGAGCACTAGTCGTCGGCAGCGTCAGATGTGTATAAGAGACAGATACAAAATCTCGCGGCGCTGAAACTTCCATCCCAAAACAAACGGCGCAAACACCAGCCACGGCGCATAGAACCCTACCGTCTCACGAAGATTCACCCCCAGGCCCATCAACGCCGCGGCTATCAATACCAACCAGAATTTCTGCTGCTGAACTCCGCGCAGGTGAATGATCAATGCCGTCGTCAGCAGGAGCATTGACGGCACGTCAGTCATCACCTGTCCGCCGTAAAGCACAAACACAGGCGAGAAGGTGACGAGCATCGCAGCAACCGTGGCGGTGTAGAGTGAACCACTGATGTCGCGTGCGAGGATCCAGCACGCAATTACAGCCAGCGGCGACTGCGCCACCACCGCATACTTGAAGATCAAATACGCATGTTCCTGCTGAACGTTGAAAAGCGCGTGGGCGATTACGAACAGGTAGTGATTACCGAAGATGAAGAGATTACGGCCCAGCGCCATCGACGACGGATAACCCGCCAACGACAGCATCGTGTAATCCATGCCGTCCCAGTCGCCGATGAATGGATCGACAAAACAGAGAACCAGGATCAATGAAACAACTGCGGGTAGTAACCACCAGCGCCATTGACGCCAAAATGACGCCACGCCAGCCGGGGCACTGGAATTTACGAGCGGAAAAGTTTCAGACGTGTTTGTCGCCAGAGGTATTTGGGTCAACGAGTTGAGCTTCGACCGCATGTTCCGGCCGCTTCACCATCTTTACGCGATTACCCTGCGCATTGTACTCAACTTCATCCATGATGTTGTAGATAAGGAGGACGCCGCGGCCTGAAGTGCGGAAGAGGTTGGCCGGGTCACATGGATCGGGGATCTCGCGAATATCGAATCCTTCGCCTTCATCTTCGACTGTAAAACTCGCTTCTTTCGCTGACAATTCCGCAGTGATCTTCAGCAACTTCGAAGGATCGTTTTTGTTCCCGTGCTTGACTGCGTTTACAAAAGCTTCGTCGAGCGCGACGAAAAGGTTCGAGCGTTCCGGGCGAATCAGACCGAGCTTCGCGACGCGCTCCTGTAAGTATTCCAGTATGCCGTTCATCAGCGCCAGGTCGCTGGGAAGTTCAAACTCGATCTTTTCGTGAACGCGAGGGAGCAGGCTGGGATCGTCAACGTAACGGAGTTTGTGGGCGAGGGTTTGTTCGACAATCTGGCGCAACTCCTCGCGGTTGTAAGGCAGCCGCAGATAGTTTGCCGCGCCCATCTTGAACGCCCTGACCTCCTCGTCGGCAAGGTCGCTGATTATCAGATCGAAACTGTCGAGATCGTTGCGCCGCAGCGCCTTCTCGCGCTCAACGGAAATCACGACTTCGTGCCCCAGGCCTTCGAGAGCCTCTTCGAGAACACGCAACTCATCGTTATTATCGACGATGAGAATCCGGCGTTTTTCCATCAAGCTCCAATCTTATCGAGTAGTACGAGGAGAGTTCGACTGGCTGTACGAAAATCTATCGCCACACGTTCGAAATATATCAGAGTCATAGACAGGTTTACAGGTTTGCACGCGGCAGCCAATCCGGTTAATCATGTAAATCCTGAAAATCCTTTCGTAATAATGGCCAAACCCGGCAAACTACAAACGTTTCTCGAATACTCCGCGGCGAAGACAGCCCTCGTAACTCTCGGTCGCTTACCTGCGCCCGCCGCGTACAGGGCCGGTCGAGCCGTGGGCAAACTTGCCTACATGTTGGCGAGCGATCTGCGCCGCACTGCCGCGATTAATCTTCGACTCGCGTTTCCTGAGAAAAGCGATGAGGAACGTGCCCAACTATTACGCGAAACTTTCGATAGTTTCGGTCGCCTGCTCGGATTTTTCAGCCAGATGTCCTCGAGATCCCGAGAAGAGCTGAAGCAACTTATCGAGGTTCATGGCTGGGAAAATCTCGAAGCCGCTAAAGCCGCCTATGGTGACCGTCTGATTCTTTACACGGGTCATCTTGGCGCCTGGGAGTTGACGAGTTTCGGGTTTTCCATGCTGGGGCACCGATTCACATTTCTGGTACGACGCCTCGACAATCCGCGTATCGAAGAGATGGTCGATCGAGTGCGCACCAAGTTTGGCAATCAAACGCTCGACAAGCTCTCGGCCGCGCGTTCGATGTTGAAGATTCTGCGCTCCGGTGAAACTTCCCTGGGGCTGCTTCCCGACCTGAACACCCTCGACGACGAAGCGATTTTTGTCGACTTTATGGGTGTTCCAGCCGCGACCACGTTCGTCGTGGCCAAAATGGCGGTGCGCACGAAGACGCCCCTCGTCCCCGTATTCGCACCCTGGAGTGAGGAAAAAGGTAAGTATCTACTAATCGTTGAACCACACATTCCAGTTGAAACCACCGGTGACGAAGAGGCAGACGTACGCCGGTTAACCATCAAATTCACGCAACGCATCGAGAACCAGATTCGCCAATACCCGGGTCAATGGCTCTGGGTCCACAAACGCTGGAAAACGCGCCCCCCGGGCGAACCCCCGATATACTGAATTTCTCTGCGGCTCTCTGCGTCCCTCCGCGCTCTCTGCGTTTGAAATTGCCTTAACGCAGAGGACGCAGAGATACGCAGAGGGCCGCAGAGTTTGACGTGAAAATCCGTGGCCCTATACTTCCTCACGGTCATGCAGATTTCAGTTCAACAGGATTTCTCCCATGCGCGCGTGAATCGCGCTTACGAGTTTGCCGACCTCTCTGAATATTCGTTCAAAGATCGTTTACTGATTCGCGTTGCGGACCTTGTGTTCTATTTCCTAATAAACCTTATCGGACTAACTGCGCGCTTCGAAGTGATCGGTTGGGAGAATCACGAACAGGTTGAGAAGAGCGGTGCACTTCCGATCTACGTCTTCTGGCACGACCGAATTTTTCTGACGACTTACTGGTGGCGCAAACGTCGCATCGTCGTGATGACTTCGCGGAGCTTCGACGGCGAATACATCGCGCGCTTCATTCAAAGGTTTGGTTACGGCGCGGTGCGGGGTTCGAGCACGCGTGGCGGTGTGGGCGCGGTTGTCGAAATGGCGCGACTGATGCGCGCCGGTTGCACTACAGCGTTTACGATTGATGGTCCAAAGGGGCCGCGTTATATCGCGAAGATGGGTGCGGTGTTGCTGGCCAAGAAAACAGGCCATCCGATCCTGCCGGTCACGATGGCTTTGAAGAGTTACTGGACGACGCCGAGTTGGGATTTCTTTCAAATCCCCAAGCCGTTCACGCGCGCCCGCGTTTACGTGGCGCCGCCGATTCATGTGCCCCCTGACGCCGATGAGAAGACCCTCGCGGCCAAACGCGACGAACTTCAAGCGGTGCTCGACCATCTAAACGGTCTATCCGCGGAATACGCAGACAGATCTGTGTAATCTGTGGATGAAGAAAGGTAATCCATTAATGAAATCGCTACTTGCCTTGGTGCTTTGTCTTGTTTGTCTGGGTGTTGCAAATGCCCAACTCAAGCCGCCCACCGAATCGGCGCTGGATCGTTTTCTCCGCTACGTAAAGATCGACACTCAGTCGCAGGAAGATCAAACGACCACACCCAGCACGCGCAAGCAACTCAATCTCGCGAACCTGCTGGCCAAGGAGCTCACGACGCTCGGAGCGCAGAACGTTCGTGTCAGTGAGTTTGGAATCGTCTACGCCACCGTTCCGGGTAATCTCGCCGACAACTCGAAAGTTCCGGTGATAGGTTTCATCGCGCACATGGATACGTCACCTGCTGTCTCCGGCGAGAATGTCAATGCGATCATTCACAAGAATTACCAGGGCGGCGACATCGTCTTGCCGAAAGACACGACTCAAGTGATCACAGTCGCGAAGAATCCGGTGCTCAAAAAACTGATCGGCGACGACATCATCACTGCCGACGGCACCACGCTGCTTGGTTCAGACGATAAATCCGGGTGCGCAGAAATCATGACGATGATCGACACGCTGCGCCAGAATCCACAGATCAAACACGGCACTATCGCGATCGCTTTCACGCCTGACGAAGAAGTCGGCGGGGGCATTGAGAAGTTTGACGTCAAAGGCTTCGGGGCGAAGTTCGCTTACACCGTTGACGGTGAAGAGTTGGGCGAGATCAGCGATGAGACGTGGAGTGCTCGCACCGCGACCGTTACGTTCCAGGGCAAGAGCACGCATCCGGGAACGGCCAAAGGGATCATGATCAATGCGATGTACGCAATTGCTGATTATCTGAATCGTTTTCCGCACGACATCTTGCCGGAAACGACCGAAGGGCGCGTCGGGTTTGTTCATCCCTATGCGGGCGTGATCGACGTAGAGAGTTCGAACCTGAAGATCCTTTTGCGCGACTTTGACATCAGCGGGCTCGACGCGAAGGAGAAGTTGCTGCGCGACATGGCGGCCCAAACCTCGGCGAAGTATCCGGAAGTGAAGATCACGATCGACGTCAAAGAGAACTACAAGAACATGAAGGAAGTGCTCAAGAATTATCCGGAGCTGACGAACAATGCGATGGAGGCGGCGAAAAGGGCGGGGGTCGAGCCGTTCCTGAAACCGATTCGAGGCGGCACGGACGGATCCAATCTGACGTTCAGGGGATTGCCGACGCCGAACCTGTTTACGGGCGGCGCGAATTTTCACGGTAAGTTGGAGTTCAACTCGCGTCGCGGACTTGAGAAGTCGACAGAGACCTTGATCAACCTGGTTCGTATATTCGCAGAGAAAAGCTAAACGGATGAATAGCGGATATGTGGCGCTGATCGGTCGGCCCAATGCCGGTAAGTCGACCTTGCTCAATCGTCTCGTGGGCCAGAAGATTGCCGCTGTCTCCGATAAACCACAAACCACTCGATTCAAGATCCAGGGAATCATCACGAAGCCCGAAGGCCAGGTGGTGTTCGTCGATACTCCCGGCGTCCATCAACCCGGTTATGAACTCAACCGGCGCATGATGGCTGCGGTGCAGGATGCGCTGATGGGTGTCGATCTCGTCTGCCTGATTCGCGATGCTTCGGTGTCGACAGGGAACGGCGATCGTTTTGTGCTCGAGCTGGTCAAGCGATCTGAAAGGCCGGCGCTGCTGTTGTTGAATAAGATTGACAAGCTCGAGGATAAGTCTGCGTTGCTGCCGTTGATGGAGTGGTATGGCAATGAATACGAGTGGCGCGAGATCATTCCGATTTCCGCGCTGAAAGACGAGATGACCGACGTGCTCGTCGAGAGCTGTTTGCGGCATCTGCCGGAAAGCGAGCCGATCTTTGCGGAAGATGAGCTGACGGACCAATCGCTGCGCGTGATGGTGGCCGAAATCGTGCGTGAAAAGATTTTGCACGTCACTGGGGATGAGATTCCTTACGTCACGGCGGTCGTTACTGAAAAATTCGAAGAGGTCCGCGAAGATTTCGCGCGTATCTACTGCGCGATCGTAGTCGAGCGAGCGTCGCAGAAGAAGATCATCATCGGCAAAGGCGCGAGTCGTTTAAAAGAGATCGGCATACGCGCGCGCCGCGAGATCGAAGCACTGCTGGGCCATCGTTGCCATCTCGAGTTGTTTGTGAAAGTCGAAGAGGATTGGCGCAACAAGGAACAACTGCTGGATGAGTATGGTTTGAATTGAGCACTGCAAAAGAACAACCCAACGAGTGGTACGCGCTCGATGTTGACATCGAACCAGCAGCGCAGGAAGCGGTTCAGTATGCGCTGATGGAGGCCGGCGCGCTCGGAACTGAAGCGACGGATGACGTTGTCACCGGTTACTTTGCAGCTACTCCAAACCGCGAGCGAGTGCGCGATGAGTTGTTTGAAGCACTGCGCATTTACGAACTGCCGACGTCGTCAGTGCGCGACATGAATGTGCGCGCGGTTGCGCAACACGACTGGCTGGAAGAATGGAAACAGAGCTGGCAGCCGGTCGAGATTGGCCGCTTCATCATCGCGCCGCCGTGGTCCAAGGTCGATGAGCGCGCCGATCGCTTGGTCATACGCATCGAACCGGGCATGGCTTTCGGAACCGGAACTCACGAGACTACCCGCCTCTGTCTCAACGCGATTCAGCAACACTATTCCGGCGGCAGTTTTCTTGATGTCGGCACCGGCACCGGCATTCTCGCGATAGCCGCCGCGAAACTTTTTCCACACGCGCATATCGAAGCCTGCGACACCGATGAAGACGCTGTAGCAATCGCGCGCGAGAATGCGGCCGCGAATGGTGTGTTGGACCAGATAAACTTCCGCACCGGCTCAATCGATGATTCAACCGCTTCGGCCGATCTTGTTTGTGCAAATCTCACTGCCGACGTGATTACGCAGTTGATGAGCACACTCGTGGGATTGAGTTGTGGCAAGCTGATCCTTTCGGGAATACTCGAAACACAGATCGAGATGGTCCAGGCCGATCTTCATGCCTGTGGCATTGATGATTTGGAGATCGCGCGGGATGGCGAGTGGGTGGCGCTAATCATCTAGGCCATGACTCGTCGCAGATTCCACGCTCAGCCCGCTGCTTTCACGGATCAAGCTGTAACGCTCACCGCTGACGAAGCGCGTCACCTCCGTGATGTGTTGCGTTTGAAAGCAGGCGATGAGGTTTACGTGTTCGACGGTGTGGGGCGAGAGTTTCGCTGTACTGTCGTTAAGGCCACACGCGACACAGCGGAACTAAATATCGAGGCGGAAGTCGAACCTGCAAAGCCTGAATCACAGTTGCAACTAAATTTGTGCGTCGCGCTGTTGAAAGGTGAGAAGTTTGATCTCGTCGTGCAGAAGGCAACTGAGTTGGGCGTCCAACGCGTAACGCCGCTCATCACGCGTTATGCGGACATTCATCTGCGCGATCAATCCGACGCTGCAAAACGCGTGGCGCGTTGGCAGCGAATCGCTCTCGAGGCCGCGAAACAATCGGGGCGAGCGTTTGTGCCTGAAATCAGCATGCCTGTGGCGTTTGAGGCGCTGAAGCGAGAGGGCCTGGGGGTGATGTTCTCCGAACGTGACGGTGAGTCGCTGGAAACCGTTCCTCGGTCTGACACGATAACCGCACTCATCGGCTCCGAAGGCGGCTGGTCTGACGAAGAGATCGAAAGCGCGCGGGCACGAGATTTCCATGTGATAACGCTCGGCGGACGCGTCCTTCGTGCTGAAACCGCCGCGATCACAATCACGGCGCTGCTGCAACATAGATTCGGAGACCTAAGATGATTTCACGCAAAGGCGCAAAGGAAGACGCAAAGAGGCAAAAAGATTTCCACTTTGCGCCTTTGCGTGAACTTTGCGGCTTTGCGTGAAACCGTTTTTAGGTTCAAAATGTAGCGGAACAAAGCACACCAGGGGGTCGTTTGAAATTCCGTAATGGCAACCACTAAAAACGATGCAGTCGAAAATGCGCGAAACGATCTCGCGAAACGCCTGAAGATCGACGCTGCCGACGTCAAAGAACATTCAGTGGAAGACGCCGACTTTCCGGACATGGCACTCGGCGCCGCCGAAGATGGCGAGATGAGCGGCCAGATGATGACGCGCGGCTGGCGCATCAAGCTCGAAGCCCAGGGCCAAAACTACGAATATCGCGCGGATAAAAACCAGGTCAGGGCTTTCAACTTCAAAGGCAAGAATTACCGGATCTAACATCGAGGTACCACCATGAACCGCAATAACTTTTTCATTCACCTCGCGCTCGCACTCGTTCTCATCCTCGTAGCTGCCTTCGCAGGACAACTCAGCCGTTGGCGAAAAGAGTGGAAATCGCGGGTACGCATCGTGCCCACCGCTGAGAAGAAACAACCGGCCACCAGTGACGAGGTTGCGCTGAGCGAAACGCGCAGCTTCGGCAGTCCTGAAGTGCTGGTCAAATTCAAAAGCGGCGTGAGTGATGAAGCTATCGAAGCACTGACAGCGCGCCTGCACGATCGCGTCGAGGATCGCATCGAGAATGCCGGCGGCGTCGAGGCGATTGACGATCTCGATAACGCCGATCCAGCGAGCATCGTTGCCGAGTACAGCAAACTTCCGGAAGTCGAATACGCTGAACCAAATTTCGAGATCAACCTCGACGAAGCCGAAGGACCACTGGTGCCTGTGCTTCCGCACGATCCGCAGTTTGAAAATCAGTGGGCACTTTCCAATTCGGGTCAAAATGGCGGCAAGAAAGGTGCTGACATCAGCGCCCCACTTGCATGGGCCACCACGACCGGTACGGACAACCTCGTGGTAGCCGTGCTCGACACAGGGGTCGATTACACGCACGAGGACCTGGCGGCAAACATGTGGGCACGTCCGGATGGCATGGCGCCTTATCATGATACCGAACTCGGAACGATTGACGACTTGAACGGCTTCAACGCTGTGGACAACGCTTCGGATCCGATGGACGACAACGGCCACGGCACACACTGCGCGGGCATCATCGGCGCGGAAGGTGAAAACGATCTTGGCATCGCCGGAGTGAACTGGAAAGTTCAGATCATGCCGCTGAAGTTTATGGGCGCAGGCGGCTCCGGAACTACGAAAGACGCGATCGAAGCAATCAATTACGTTATCGAGCGCAAGAAGGCCGGCGTGAATGTTCGCATCATCAGTGCGAGCTGGGGTTCGATGCAACGCTCGCGCTCGCTCGAGGCAATCATTCGCAAGGCCTACGATAACGACATCCTGTTTGTTGCCGCCGCGGGCAATGCAAGCACCGACAACGATCGCACGCCGCACTTTCCGTCGAGCTATGACGTGCCGAACGTGATCAGTGTTGCGGCACTTGATCGTCACGACCAACTCGCGTCGTTCTCGAATTACGGCGTGAAGAGCGTGGCAATTGCGGCGCCGGGTGTTGATATTCTGAGCACGTGGCTTGGTAATGAGTATGAGGAGAAGTCAGGCACGTCGATGGCGACGCCGGTCGTCTCGGGTGTCGCGGCCCTCATGCTGGCCGAGAATCCACGCTTGTCAGTGGACGACCTGCGCAAGAAGCTGTTGGCTTCGACCGATCCGATTGTGGCTCTGAAAGGAAAGACCGTCACCGGCGGAAGAATCAACGCCGCGAAAGCGTTAGAGTAAGTAACAGCGGGGGCAAGCCCCTCTTCCTGACTTGTTCTGGCTATGGCTATCGAGACACCCTAACAAACTCGGCTAGAACAAGTCAGGAAGAGGGGCTTGCCCCCGCTTTTAGTGGGTTAAGGTCGTAACTTCTTCTTACCTTCGAGTGCTTCTTTGTAAGCCCCGCCACGCACGTCGCCGATCTTTATCGCCTCGTCAAACTGTTTCGCCGCTTCACCAGTATTCTCGAGAAACAGATTGATCCGTCCCATCGCTTCATAAGCCCGCGACATAATTGCTTTGTCAGTATCCGGTGACGCCGCGGCCACAGCCATGCGATAGTGGCCCAGCGCACGGTTCAACCTTTCAGACTGGACGTTCTCATCCGTCGCATCGGATGCCGCCAGACTTGCCGTCTGTCCAAGGGCGAAAAAGATGCGCGGCTCGCCCGGATACTCCTTCAACATCTCACGCAAACGATTCTCAGCATCGTTGTAATCCTTGTTTCGCAGCGTGTCTTCAATCACGGCGAGGTTGCGCACGAGTGCCGCCTCTTTGCCACTCGCCTCGACATTACTCTCCGCTTGCGATCTGCGCGCAGCCGTGCGCGCCTCACGAGCCGCGAGCGCTCGTTGCAGGGTCTCGGCATACTCCGCCGGACGCTTCGCTTCACGCACCGGATCAAACGACGCAATCATGTCGGGAAAGAAGTTTGCGAGATCGAAGCCCGTACTCTCGATCCCTTTCAACTGATCGGCGAAGTAGAACGAAAGCACCGCGCCTTTCTCATACTCTTCAGCCAAACGCGCGACGGTTTCATCCTGGATCGCTTTCATTTCAGCCTGAGACGACTTCGCGATTGTCGCCTTGTCAGCCTCGGTCTTCGCGGCCGTAAAACGCACGCGCGTGTCACGTGAAAGCGCTTCGAGCCGTCGCGTTTCCTCATAACGCGCATCAGCAGCCGTCACGAGGGATCGACTCACACTCAAAAACACATCCGGACTGACCTGCGCGCCGGCCTTTTCTCGTTCAGTCAGAAGCTGCTTGACCTGTTCACGCCTGAGCGCGATGTCTTTGTTGAAACGCAGAACGAGAGCGTCAATCACGTACTGAAGATAGGCGCGCCGCAGTTCCGAAGAAGTCGGATCGGTTCCTTCGGGCACCACTGCGTAATAGTCGTCGCCAATGACGCGGAAGTTGATCGCGCCTCTCGGCGCGAGCAGATCCGGCAGGATCAAAAACCGGCGTTGCTTTTCGCGGTACGTATAAGTCTTTTGTTTACTCTTGTTCGACGGATTCTTTACTTCCACACGCTCCGAGGAAATCGTTAACGGCCTGGTGTGAAGATAAGTCAGCAGCGATCGGACCATCTCCGTGGTTGGACCACGCAGGCGATCGCCTTCAGCCTGGTACGCTCGAACGTAATTGACCATCTGTTCGTCGATGCCCGAACGACGATAAAACTCCTGGACGAGGGGCGCGAAATCGAGCACTTCCAAAAGGCCCGCCGGCAGATCGTCGGAACGCGCCGGCGCTTCGAGACTCGGAGCCGGACCAAGCGCGAGTGCGAGCGAAACGTAACGTGCCGCCTGGTCGGCGGGAGTCGCAGGCGCGGGCAGCTTATTGCGTTCGTAAAAAGTCTTCAGACGATTGCGCAGATCGGGATCGACATTCGCGAGATCCTTGCGCAGTTTGGCCAGGAAAACGGACGGTTGCCTGCCTGCCGGCACCGGATCGTATCCGGCTGTTTCGAGTGCCGCCATCACGGTGATGAGACGCGGGTCCGCCTGAAAATCGACACCGTATTCAGAGACTTCGAAACTTGCTCCCGGTCGTTGTTGCACTGGCTGTTGTGCGGATACAACGCCGGCGAGGAGCAGGGGGATAAGTAAGATGAGTAAGTATTGCTTCAATCCTTGTCACTCCGGGCTAATCGATAGATGCGCAGGGCTCGTAATGTTAGCGGATAAGCCAACAGCGAACAAACCACTGAGAGGACCATGGCGCCGACCGCAAAAGTCCAGGCCAGACCCCAGCTTTGCACAAAGAGAAGCCGGTAATAATCGCCGGAAAAGATCCGGGGATTCTTCAGCAGTTCGAGCCCTTCGTCTGGGATGCGCAAAGGGCGTCCAAGGATGAATGCCCCAACCGCGTAGGAGGCAATAATTATCGGCACGAGGGTCAAAAATGGATTGTTGACGAAGGTGCCGGTGTAGATCGCGATCTTGTTGAAGCGAAAAATAAAGGCGAGCGCGGTCGCCATGATGGTGTGGAGCCCGAGGAACGGCGAGAAGGCGATGAAGATGCCGATCGAAAAAGCAAGCGCCGTCCGCTCCGGTGGATCATCGATCGCTAGCAGACGGCGAAATGCAGCACGGAACATTAGTTATTGCCGATTGCCAATTGCCGATTGCCGATTTTGGGTTTTTGCGCGTTCAAATCGGCAATCGGTAATTGGCAATCGGCAATGAAATTACTGAAAACTCTTCAGAGCTTCCGCTTCATTATCATACGAATCGAACACTGTTAGTAATTTCGTGATCACTAACAGGTTCTGAATGCGATCCGTCAGATTCAACAACTTGAGCTGGCCGCCCTGACGACTGATGGTCGTGTAGTTGGCAATCAACTCGCCGATACCGCTCGAGTCGATGTACTTGACGCCCGCGAGATTCAGC
>JBKPJP010000237.1:0-18098 GCA_046730735.1 Acidobacteriota bacterium
GCCATGCTCCCGCTCAACCCCCGGCGCCAGTGACGCTGGAAGCGGGTCTCGGCGACATCAATCACCCGGTAACAACTAATAACGCTGACGCGCAGAAGTTTTTCAACCAGGGACTTGCTTACGTCTACGCCTTCAACCATGAAGAGGCGGTGAAGTCGTTCAAGCAGGCCATTCAACTCGATCCAAATTTGGCCATGGCTTACTGGGGAATCGCCCTGGCCATGGGTTCAAACTACAACGTCGAGGCGGATGGTCCATCCCTGCTCGAGGCTTTCTCAAACCTGCAAAAAGCAATCGCGCTCGCGCCGAAAGTGTCGGAACACGAGCACGCTTACATCAACGCTTTGGCGAAACGTTATTCGTCCGATCTTCAGGCGGACAAACACAAGCTCGCAGTTGATTACAGAATTGCGATGGGCGAGTTGTCGAAAAACTATCCGGACGATCTCGACGCCGCCACGCTTTACGCCGAAAGCATGATGAACCTGCGTCCATGGAAACTATGGACCAACGACGGCAAGCCGGCCGAAGACACGCTCGAGATCGTCGCGGTGCTCGAGAGTGTGCTGCGTCGCAATCCAAATCACACGGGGGCGAACCACTATTACATTCATGCTGTTGAAGCATCGAACTCTGCCGAACGCGGACTGCCGAGTGCGGATCGCCTTGGCAAGCTCGCGCCGAAGGCGGGCCACCTGGTCCACATGCCGTCGCATATCTACAACCGCACCGGTGATTACGCCGAGGCGGCTCAATCAAACGTAGACGCCATCGTCGTCGATAAGGAATACATCACGAAGAGCGGCAACAAGGGTCTTTACCCGAACATGTACACGAATCACAACATCCACTTCCTGGCGGCAGCGAACGCCATGAAGGGACGTTACGCTGATTCGATCAAATCGGCGCGCGAACTGCAAGCCAACGTTGCGCCGGCGCTGAAAGCGATGCCGATGCTCGAGATGTTCAACCCGTACCCGCTGGTTTCACTGACCCGGTTTGGCAAGTGGGACGAGGTTTTGAAAGAGCCGAAACCCGATGCGTCGTTGAAGATCACGACCGCATTCTGGCACTTCGCGCGTGGTAGTGCGTACGCCGCTGCGAAACAGACGGCGAATGCTGAAACCGAGCTTGCTGCGTTGCGTGCTGTTAGTAAGACTCTGACGCCCGAAGTGCGCATGTTCTCGAACGCGGCTGCGGACGTAACGAAGGTTGCGGAACTAACGCTCCAAGGGAAGATCGCGCTCGCGCGCGGAGACAAAGCAGCGGCTATCGACGCGTTGACTAAGGCTGTCGCCGCGGAAGATGCAACCTACTACGCGGAGCCGTCTGACTGGGATCTGCCGACACGCGAAGTGCTCGGCGGCGCCTTGCTTTCGTTCGGCGACGCTGCGGCTGCCGAGAAGGTGTTTCGCGCTGAGCTTGAGAAACATCCACGCAACGGACGCGCGCTGTTTGGTCTTGCCGAAAGTCTGCGCAAGCAGGGCAAGGAATCAGCGGCGAAGATGGTTGACGTGGAGTTTGGAAGGGCCTGGCAAAACGCCGACACGAAGCTGACGGTCGACTCGCTCGTTGGTATAACAACCGGCACCGAGAGCACATCGAACTGAACGTTTTTTCACGCAAAGCGCAAAGAAAGACGCAAAGCCGCGAAGTAATTTCTTTGCACCTTTGCGTTACCTTTGTGGCTTTGCGTGAAATCTTTAGCTTGGATAACTATGGAAATCAAAAGAATCGACACCCCAAACGCACCGAAGGCCGGCGGACATTACTCGCAGGCGACTGTCTACAACGGCCTCGTATTTGTCTCCGGTCAACTCTCGGTCGATCCTGCGACCGGCGAAAAGAAGCTCGGCTCGATCGAAGAACAGACGGAACAAGCACTCGCCAACGTCCATGCAATTCTCAAGGCGGCCGGCAGTGATTGGGATCGCGTGCTCAAAGTGAACATCTCTATCGCTGGCATCGAGTTGTGGGAGGCCGTCAACAAGGTTTACGCGAGGGTTCTTGGGGAGAATCGCCCCGCCCGCGCAATCATTCCCTGCGGCAACCTTCATTACGGTTTCCTGATCGAAATCGAAGCCATCGCCGCTACAGAACAATCGGTGTAATGAGTGGATGAGAAATCACTTGTAAACCTCACATATTTTCATTAGTGTAAGCACCCGACATGATGACCCCTGAACCACCCGAAGACGGCGGGCGCTTGATTGTTTTAACCGCGCCACTCACAGAAGCGATCGATCACGCAGGCTACTTCATCCAGATGGCTATGGCTTCGCTGCCGATCTGGATGGAGGGTGTAATCAACAAAAAATATCCCAAGTGGCGCGACGTCGAACACAATCCCGACGGCTCTGCCCGTTACATGCCCGCAGGCGTGAGACTCGTAGAAAAGTCTCTGCTTCGTGAATATCGCAATGACGACGTAGTCGCGTGTTTTCCCGACGACCTGCATAAGTTCGTTGGTCCACGCACGCGCGTGGTTGCCGTGTCCACTCACAACCCGCTGGGCGTGACGTTCGCCGCCGGCGTCTACACGTCGATCTTCGGATCGTCAAAGATGCCCATCAACTCTCACTACTCGAGACAGTTGTTTGCAAACATCAAGGCGAGCCCTTATCGAAATAACTTCAAAGTGATCGTCGGCGGCTCGGGCGGCTGGCAGATCATCCAGACCGATACTTACGAAGAACTCAGCATCGACTGCGTCGTCGAAGGTCGCAGTGAATCGACCGACACGCTCGAACTCTTCCGCAAAGCCATTGAGGGCGAAGAACTGCCGCGACGAGTTGAAGTCAAACACCCGCTCGATCGCGAAGGCATACTCTTTCCCGACACTCGCACCACGTTTGGCGTAGTCGAGATGACCACCGGTTGCGGGCGTCGTTGCAAATTTTGCGTACCGGATCTGAACCCGCAGATCGATCTTCCCAAAGACAAGATCATGGAAGCGGTGCGCGCGAACGTCCGCAACGGCAATAAGCAGATCTCGCTTGCCACCGAAGACATGTTCATCTGGGGACAAGTGCACACTGATACGCCGTTCTATTTTCCGAACCGGGAAGCGCTCGTCGATCTATATACCGACATCGTGAATACGCCGGGCGTCGAGCAACATGTTTTGAGTCACTGCACGATCGCGCCGGCTGTTGTCGATCCTTTGCTTATCAAACAACTGTCGGATGTATTGCTGCCGAAGAGCCCGATCCACTTTCCGTATCTGAGCAGCCATCCCGAGAAGAAAGCGCTGGCGCCATTGATTGGGCTTGAAACCGGCTCAGTGCGAATGGCGAAACAGATCATGTCCAGCAAAGGTGTGCCGTTTTCAATTGAAGACTGGCCCAGCGTAGTGATCGAGGGCTTGCGCGTTTTGAACGAGAACAACTGGTTTCCGGCAATGACTTTAATCGTCGGCAATCCAGGTGAAACGGACGACGATGTACGCGATACAATCGATCTCGTTTACGAGATCGAGAGGCGTGGTCTTTTTGCATTCCTGGTTCCATCGATCTTCACGCCGTTACACGACACGCGCATGGAAAAGGAAACAGGCGTTACTCAAACGCGACAGCTAACGCCGTTGCAGTGGCAACTGATGATGAAGTGCTGGAAGATGAACCTGCGACCGGGGCAATACAGTTGGTGGGGACCGCTTGCGTGGCGCGTCGGCGCGCTGGGAATGTGGGCCTACAAGCTGCGCGCGCTAAATGGTCCAAACTTCACCTGGCCGTTGATGATGTTCTCGGGTGCGATTTCCGAAAAGAACCTCCAGCGCATGGGAAAGATCTACGCGGGCAAACCAATCAAGGTGAAGACACGCAGGGAACTGATTGCTTCATTGAAACCGCGAGACTGGCAGTATCTTCGTGCGGACAACGGCGATTTGCCGGTCGAGCTTGCGAACCCAGTCACTGCACGTGCAGTAGCGGTATGATCCCGCCTACATGGAAATCATTGCAGAGGCTATCCTTGGATTTATAGTTGAAATTCTAATTCCGATCGTCGGCGAGTTTGCGTTTGACTTCCTGTTGCGTAGCGTCGGCGAACCATTCGTATCACGTGAACGCCGGAATGCTGTCGTCGCAGGTCTCGGCTATTTTCTGATCGGACTGATCCTCGGCGGCCTCAGCCTGCTGATATTTCCACGATCATTCGTACGCAGTGAAACTTTTCACGGCATCAATCTACTGATCACGCCGCTGGTGGCGGGATTGGTAATGGGCGCGCTCGGACGGTGGCGCGAGCGACACGGGGAAACGATTTTGCGGCTGGATAGTTTTGTTTACGGCTTTGTCTTTGCTTTCGCCATGGCTCTGGTAAGATTCGTTTACACGACATGAAAGATTTAAAACGAATTCTCGATCAGAACCGCGCCTGGGCTGAGAAGATCAAAGCCAGCGATCCTGAGTTTTTTCCAACCCTGGCCAAACAACAATCGCCACGATTTCTTTGGATCGGATGTTCCGATAGCCGTGTGCCGGCGACGCAACTTGCGGGCATGCTTCCCGGCGAGATGTTTGTACATCGCAACGTCGCGAACGTGGTGGACCATACGGATTTTAACTGCCTGTCCGTGATGCAATACGCGGTCGACGTGCTCAAAGTCGAGCACATCATCGTTTGCGGACATCATGGCTGTGGCGGCGTGAAAGCGGCAATGGACAACTTGCAACTCGGGTTGATCGACAACTGGCTGCGCCACGTGCAGGACGTGCTGCACGAACATCAGGAACTACTCGCGGATATTGAAGACGAAGAGCAGCGTTTAGATCGTCTGTGCGAATTGAATGTTATCGCGCAAGTGCTGAACGTCGGTCGCACGACAATCCTTCAAAGCGCGTGGCAGCGGGGCCAGGAAGTTGTCGTGCACGGTTGGATCTACGGCTTGCAGGATGGACTACTGCGCGATCTCGGCGTCTCAATCGACAACGCCGAAGGCGTTGGCTAATTTCAGCCCAGCGGTTGGAGCGCAGCGACAACCCTGGGAACCTCCCACCAAATAAATGTTTGAACCCTGTAAGGGTTATTCCCGCACGCGCCTAACCCTTACAGGGTTGATTATCCTTTTATTCCTGATCCCCCAGGGTTGTCGCTGCGCTCCAACCGCTGGGCTGAAATTAGCCAACGCCTTCGGCGTATACCATTAAGCACGTTGCCGGGCGGATTCGAAGAGTAGGATGCCGGCCGCGACTGCAACGTTGAGACTCTCAGCCATGCCTTTCATCGGAATACTCACGCGGTGATCGGCAAGCTGTATTTCTTCGGGTGTTAGACCGGTTGACTCTGGTCCAAGTATCAAGGTGCTTGGTCTGGTCCAGTCCATCTCGGTGTAAGACGTCGTCGCATCGACATCAGCACAAACCGTCATAACGTGGCGTTTTCGACACCACTCGATCGTCTCCGTATACGAAGGACCACTCCAGATCGGAAGCCGGAAAGCAGACCCCATCGCGCCGCGCAAAGATTTCGGCGAGAAAGGATCGCTGGTGTTTTTTGTTGTTAGGACTCCTGTAGCACCGGCGGCTTCCGAAGTGCGCAGGATCGCGCCGACATTCACAGGATTGTTTATCTGGTGCAACACCACCAGGAGAGGACTCGCACCGAGTTGTGAAGCGAGGCGCGACTCCGACGCCTCCGGTCTTTGCGCAAGCACGATGATGCCCTGCGGCGTCTTCGTGTAGGACACTGACTCCAACAACTTCTCACTGACTGACGCAAACCGTCTCGAAGCCTGCGACAACTCCTGAATCACAGGCCCAACACGTTCCTTGCGCAAAAGCTCTTCCGAAACGACCACTGCTTCAATATCGAGTCGCGAGCGAAGCGCTTCTTCACAGAGGCGCAATCCCTCGATAAAGATCAGTTCGTCGATCTTTCCATCGCGAACGGCGCGCACCTGGCGCAGCAGGGAATTGTCACGACTCGTGATCTGCATCAGAAAACGATCTCTGCCCAGATGGGCCAATGGTCGGAAACGTTCAGCGGGCGAGCCACGCCCCAACGTTCGATCTTGACGCCGCGAACGAAAATCCAATCGGCGTGCATTCTCAATCCACCGCCACGCCACGTCGCCGTGCCGGTCGGATACGGTGTCGTGTAACCCTGCGACTCGAGAAATTTTCGCGTGTCGATACATTTCTGTCGCGAGAGCGTGTTGAAGTCGCCGAGAATGATCGTGGGCGTAGTCGCAGCCTCCGCTTCAGCCGCGACCACTTCGAGTTGGGCGAGCTGCCCATTGATCGCTGCGTGTGGATCGATGTGCGCATTGAAGAGTCGCAGTTGCTGTGGTCCAACTGAGATCGTCGCTGCGATTGCCAGTTTCGGACGCCACTGACATTCATGCCACGGCAGCTCGATGCGCTTTACGTCCGCCAGTGGCAGACGACTCAACAGCGCCACACCCGTGTCGCCACTGTCGTGTAAATCAATCGGTTCTTCGAAGTCGAGCCACCACTGTCGTTTAACCGGCGGCACACCGCGCGGGATTCGGGCTGGTTCGTGGGCCCAGTGCATGTTCATTTGCTCGGCCAGTTCCTTTGCGACATGATGACCGCCGCTGCGTTTGGTGCGTTCGTCCGCTTCCTGTAAGGCGAGCACGTCCACGCGCGGCAGGAGTGTGCCCTCCGAGAAAACTCGCGCGGCCGTTGAGATCTGTTTACCCACGTGCTCCGGACGGCGAGCGAGACTCATCAACCCAATCTTACGACGCAGGCCGCCGGTGATCAGATAAGGGCCACGCGCGTAACGGATGTTGTATGATGCGACAACCAGACGAGGGGAATCACTCATGGGTCAAGCGATTATAGCAGTTGTTGACGACATGTTTTTTGTGTCGAAGATCCGCGCTGTGGCGGAAGCGGTGGGTGCGGAAATCAGCTTCCCACGCAGCAGGGAAGCGTTAGTTCAGAAGGCGCGTGAGACGAAGCCGCAGTTGATTGTAGTGGATTTGCACAATCAGAAGATCGACTCCAACGCGCTGGCTAATAAATTAAAGTCAGACGAACAACTACGCGACATTCGACTGCTCGGTTTCTTCTCACACGTTCAAACCGAGCTACAAAGAAATGCTATTGCGGCAGGCTTCGATCAGGTGATCCCTCGCTCAGTCTTCGCCCGCGACCTGGCTCAAATACTATCCGCGTAAATTCGCGAAATCCGCGGCAAAACTATCCCACCGTCGCAGGCGCAATCACCTCGTGAATCGATCTCACCTCGCGAACCAGGTCCTCATACTGCTCGAGCGTCAATGCCTGCGCACCATCCGATAGCGCATGCTCAGGTTGATCGTGAACTTCGATTATCAACCCATCGGCGCCGACCGCGACGCCGGCTCGCGCGAGCGGCATCACCATGTAGTTCCTTCCGGTGCCGTGCGAAGGATCGATAATCACCGGCAAGTGTGAAAGACGCCGTACTGCCGGGATCGCAGCGAGGTCCAACGTGTTGCGCGTGTGATCCGCAAAAGTGCGAATGCCTCGTTCGCAAAGCACAATCTGATAATTGCCCTCAGCCATCACATACTCGGCCGCCAGCAACCACTCATCCAACGTCGCCGACAGGCCACGTTTCAGCAACACCGGCAATCTCGCTTTGCCCGCGCGGCGCAAGAGCGAAAAGTTCTGCATGTTGCGCGCGCCTATCTGGATCATGTCGCCGTATTTTTCAACCAGGTCGACACCCGCTTCGTCGAGGGCTTCGGTAACGATCTTGAGACCGTAAGCTTCGCGGACATCTGCGAGTATTCTCAACCCTTCTTCACCGAGCCCCTGGAACGCGTATGGAGATGTCCGCGGCTTGTAAGCGCCGCCACGGAAAAATCGCGCACCACTTCGCCTGACGGCTTCAGCAACCGCAAACGCTTGCGCGCGACTCTCAATCGCACATGGACCAGCAATGATCGCCAGCTCATCTCCGCCGATCGTTGCATCACCACCGACGCGCACGACTGTTTTTTCCGGTCTTAGATCGAGTGAGATCAGTTTGTAGGGTTTACTGACGCGTATGGCTTCAGCAACACCGGCAAGATTCTCAAAGTGTGAGGGATCGACGGCGCCCTGGTTTCCGGTAATTCCGATCGCGGTGCGAGTGGCGCCGGGCATCGGATGGCCCCTGAAGCCCAGTTTTTCAATCACGCGCAGGACAGCCTCGATTTGACTGTCGGTGGCGTCAGATTTCATTACTATTAACATATTTTTTTACATTTGGTCGGGGACGTTGATTCCAAGGATCGAGAGCGCGGTTGTCAATTGGGTCCTCACTATTTTCGTAACCGCGGTCAGGACATTTCTTCTCACCTCGTCCGGTTCGGTAAGAATTCGATGATCGTGATAGAAACGACTAAACGTCCTGGCAAGCGAGAAAGTGTACTTCGCTAGATTAGCAGGTTCAGCGGAATTTCGACACTGCAAGATCACGTCGTCAAGCTGCTGCGATAACATTACCAGCGACCAGATTTCCGTGCCGCCTTCACCCGATAAAACCTCTGCGACTCTCGCCTGCAAAGCGCTGTCGCCTGCTATCTCTTTCATTAACGAATCGGCCGCAGCGACAGTTTCATTTCCGAGCTTGCGAAAGATCGAGTTGGTGCGCACCGCGGCATACTGGCAGTAAGGTCCGGTTTCGCCTTCGAACGACAACGCCTCTTTGAAGTCGAAAGCGATCACCGTGTTGCGCGTAAACTTCAGCAGGAAATAGCGCAACGCCGCGACTGCGACTTCGTGTGCGGTTGCCGTCTTTTCAGCCTCGGGAAGATCGGGATTTCTCTTTTCGACTTCCGCAAGCGCGCCTGTTTCGAGTTGGTTTATCAGGTCGTCAGCTTTGACGCCGAGGCCCTTGCGCCCGCTCATCTCGATATACGGCCGCGTGCGATCTTCAGCGCTCAACTCGATACCCAGTTCTTCACAAGCCGCGGGAGAGAGCGCGACCATTTCGTAACTGAAATGGACGCTCGCATCCTCGCCGATCTCGGGCACCACCGCCGCGACGCCACGCGCCACGATCTCCTGCGGATACGACTGTCGCGAGTCGATTACGTTGTAGACCGTGACGCCGCCGCCGAATTCCGGCCGCTCGCTGCCCGGTTCAGTTTGGGTGACCCAGAGCACGTGACCGTCCGGATAGTTGCGGAAGACGTGGTAATTAAAATCGAGCCCGAGTTTGCCGAGTTTCCAGAGTTGATATGCGATATCTTTGCCGGTGTAGGTGACGGTGCCGTTCGAACGCACGATGATCTTGTCTGACTCGTGTTCGTCGGTGCCTGTGTGTGACTCAAACGGCATGACCCAACAGCCGGCATGACGGCCTTCGGTTTCGAATCGAATCACGCCGGCGTTCTTCATCAACTCGAACGCGCGTTCCCAGAAATGCAGGTGCAGAATGTCTGACTCGCGCGCGAGCAGATCGTAACGAATGCCGAGTCGCTCCATCGTGTCGATAATGCACTCGACGTTGCGCGAGGCGACGTAATCGGCGAGTTCCGCAATCGAGTTGTTGCCTTCTTCGAGCGCGTGCAGCACTTCGTTGCGCAGTTTGACCTTCTCCGGATTCATGTCGCCGCCGGCGTTGCCGTCGCGATAGAAGAGTCCGACTTTCGTGTACAGATCCCAGCAGTAGTAATCGAAAGGATAGTCTTTGGTAAGAGACGCATCGAGCGCTTTGATCTGATCGAGGTCCATCTTCTCCAGGTGCAGAAAACCGACGACGACGTCGGCGACCTGAACGCCGGTGTTGTCGATGTAATTCTGCACTTCGATTCGATCCCCTGCGGCTTTGAGGATGCGCACGAACGTGTCGCCGAGCACGGCGTTGCGCACGTGACCGATGTGCGCCGCTTTGTTGGGATTGATACTTGTGTGCTCGACCATCTTCTTCGGCTGCTCGCCTTGAGCTGTATCAGGCGTTTCCGGACGAGCAAAGATGCCGAGCAGCCGGGCGCGATCGAAGAAGACGTTGATGTAACCCGCACCGGCAATCTCGACGCGCGACACTTCCTCGATGTCTTCGAGTTGCGACTTGAGCTTTTCCGCGATCGCGCGTGGCGCTTGTTTCTCGCCAGTGGCTTGTTTGATCAGCTTGGCCAGTTCGAAAGAAACGGGGAAGGCGAGATCGCCGAGTTCAGGACGCGGCGGCGCTTCAGCCGCGAACTGTTGCAGCTCAACACCAAACAATTCGCGGGCGGCGCTGCGGATACGGTCTTTGAGTTTTTGCTGTAGTTCGGCCAGGGTCATAGGGCAAAAGCGAAAATATAGGCCTTATATCACTTATAAGTCCAATAGGTCGTACAAAGATCGATCTGTTACCATCGCGTGGCAATGCACATTTCAGCGGAGTTGCGGGAACTCTTTGCCAGAGCGAATCGGGTGCTTGTGCTTACCGGCGCTGGTGTTTCCGCGGAGTCGGGCGTGCCGACATTTCGCGGCGGAGGCAACACCGCAGTCTGGAAAGGGATGCCGTTCGACGTGATCTCGTCCGCGGAAATGGTCGAACGCGATCTGCCGGCTGTTTGGGAGTGGTTCGACTATCGTCGCGATTTTCTCGCGGCGCTTACTCCGAATCCGGCGCACTACGAGATCGCTCGCTGGCAGAAACGTTTTGCGGAGTTCACACTCGTCACGCAGAATATCGACGGACTGCACCAGAAGGCCGGATCGCGCGGTGTGATCGAACTACACGGCAACATCTGGCGCGCAAGATGCGTGTTCTGCGGCACTGCTTACAGCATGGTCCAGGAGAAGCGTCCGGACGCATGCCTCGAGTGTGGAGATTTCCTGAGACCGGACGTAGTTTTGTTTGGAGAGATGTTGCCGCCGGGAGCATTTGAGTTCGCGGCCGCAAGCGCTTCGCAATGTGAGTTATGTTTTGTTGTCGGCACGTCAGCGTTGGTCTATCCGGCTGCCGGACTACCGGAGATCGCGAAAGACGCGGGTGCTTACGTGGTTGAAGTGAATCCTGAGCGAACGCCGCTTTCGCGTCTGTGTGATGAAGTGCTCACGGGCAAAGCGGGTGAAGTGTTGCCGTTGTTTCAACGATGAAGACTCTCTATTTCGATTGTTTCGCCGGTGCGAGCGGCGACATGATTCTCGGCGCCACCGTGGCTGCAGGCGTCGAGCCCGGCTACCTGCGCGAACAACTCTCGTTGCTGCCGGTCAGCGGTTTTGATGTCAACTTCGAAACCGTGAATCGGTCGGGGCTCAGCGCAACGTACGCACGCGTCGAGACAGCTCACGAGCATAAACATCGTCACCTGTCCGACATCAAACAGATCATCGAAGCGTCTGGTTTGAAAGAGGCGGTGAAGCAACGCGCGGTGCAGATCTTCACGCGTCTCGCCGAAGCAGAAGCACGCGTACACAATGAGCCTGTAGATCACGTTCACTTTCACGAGGTGGGCGCGCTCGATGCAATTGTCGATGTCGTCGGCGCTGCGATCTGTTTTGACGCGTTGCGGATCGATCGTTTTATCTGTTCGCCGATTCACGTCGGCAGCGGCATGGTGAAGATGGCCCACGGTCAATTTCCGATTCCGCCTCCGGCAGTGACCGAGTTGCTCAAGGGCGTGCCGTTTTATGCCACTGAGATCAAAGGCGAACTTTTGACGCCGACGGGCGCCGCAATCATCACGAGTGTTTGCAGTGAGTATGGTCCAATTCCGCGGATGATCGCGGATTTAAGCGGATACGGGGCCGGGACGCGCGAGTATCCGGATTTTCCGAATGTCCTGCGCGTCTTGATTGGTGAAACTGAAGATGCTGGGGCGACAGACGAACGGTTGTGGATGATCGAGACGAATCTCGACGACGCATCACCGCAGATCGTCGGCCACGTCATGGATCGCGTGCTCGAGTCGGGCGCGTTGGATTGTTTCTTTACCCCCGTGCAGATGAAAAAGAATCGTCCGGGCGTGTTGCTGTCAGTGCTTTGCAATGCCGGCGACAAGGAAACGGTGATGAAGTTGTTGTTCACTGAAACGACTACGCTGGGCATTCGTAGTTACGAAGTCACACGGCGCGCATTGCAGCGCAGCACCGTGCGCGTGGAAACGCCGTATGGGCCGATCGATGTTAAAGTAGCGCATCTGGATGGGCGCGTCGTAAACGAGATGCCGGAGTTTGAGCAGTGCCGCCTCGCTGCGGCAAAAACAGGCGTGCCTTTGAAAGTAGTCGAGGAAGCGGCGCGAAAAGAATTATGGAAACAAAAGTTGTAGAAGCCAATCAAGACAGCAATCCGCCTAAATCCGTGCCACCTGTGGATCTCGATCTGATTGCACAGGGCGTACGCATGATTCTCGAAGGCATCGGCGAAGATCCGGAACGTGCCGGACTGCGCGGCACGCCACGTCGGGTGGCTGAAATGTATGCCGAACTGACCTCGGGCATGCGCGAAGATCCAACAGAGCACGTCATTCCTTTGCCGGGCGACAAGCACGACGAGATGGTGATCGTGAAAGACATCAGTATCGCCTCGCTATGTGAGCATCACCTCGCGCCGTTTGTCGGACGATGTCATATCGCGTATATCCCGAAAGGCGGTCGCATTCTCGGCATTTCAAAACTGGCGCGGCTGGCGGAGACGTTTTCGCGCCGCTTACAACTCCAGGAGCGATTGACGACCGATATTGCCAACACGCTTTTCGAAGGTCTCAAGCCGCTCGGTGTGATGGTCGTGATCGAAGCCGAACACACGTGTATGACGTTGCGCGGCGTGAGAAAAGCCAACGCGAAGACGGTGACGTCGGCAGTGCTCGGCGGTTTCCGTTCTGACCCGCGCACACGTGCCGAGGCCATGTCGCTCATCAAAGGAAGAGATTAAATGGTTCGCATCATTCTGACGATTACCATCATCGTTAGCCTGTTTGGCAGCGTCGTTTCGCAACAACGAGCGAGCGCATCGGGAATTAACGAAGCAACACTCAAGGGTCACATCAGGTTTCTGAGCGACGACATGCTGGAGGGTCGCGGCACAGGCGCGCGTGGTGGTGAACTCGCCGCGAAATACATCGCCGCGCAACTCGAGGCTCTGGGAGCGAAAGGCGCAGGCGCTGACGGCAGTTTCTTTCAACCCGTGTCGCTCGTCGGCGTGAAAGCGGATCCAAATACGACTTTGACGATCTCCAGCGCGGGTGGCAGTGAGACGTTCAAGTTTGCCGACGACTTCGTCGCGTTCACCGGCGCGCAAACAGAATCGGTAGATGTCGATACGGATCTGGTCTTCGTCGGTTACGGCATCGAAGCGCCGGAACAACGCTGGAATGATTACAAAGGCGACGCGAACGATTATCGCGGCAAGATCCTCGTGATGCTCGTCAACGATCCGCCCGCCACCACGCAGGAGCCAAATCTCTTCGGCGGCAAAGCGCTCACTTATTACGGACGCTGGACCTACAAGTACGAGGAAGCTGCGCGCCGTGGCGCTGCCGGTGTGATCCTCTTGCACACAGATCAATCCGCGGGTTACCCGTGGGGCGTGGTGCGAACCTCGAACGGATCGTGGCGTTTCGATATTGCGCGCACGCAAAACGACACGACGCCCTTTCTGCAATTTCGTTCCTGGGTTACCGACGAAGCCGCACGTCGCTTGATGAAACTTGCCGGCCAGGATCTCGACGCATTGCGAGCGAAAGCTGCGACGCGAGAGTTTCAACCAGTCAAACTGGGTGTGAAAGGGAAGTTGAATCTCAAGAGTGAGGTGAAACGTGTGGCTGCGCCGAATGTAGTGGGCGTGATTGAGGGAAGCGATCCGCAGTTGCGCAATGAGTACGTTGTTTACTCGGCGCACTGGGACCATCTCGGTGTAGGCGCACCCAATAAGAATGGTGACACGATATACAACGGTGCGCTCGATAATGCTTCTGGTGTCGCCGTAGTGCTGGCCATTGCGGAGACAATTGCGCGTACGCCGCCGGCCCAGCGTCCTAAGCGATCGAGCCTGTTTCTGTTCCCGACCGCGGAAGAACAGGGACTGCTCGGCGCCGAGTGGTATGCGAAACATCCAGTCGTGCCGATCGAGAAAACTGCCGCAAACATCAATCTCGACTCAATGAACGTGCTTGGTCCAACGCAGGACTTCATCCCGTTAGGCGCTGAGCGTTCGACGTTGAAGGGAGTGGTTGAGGCAGTCGCGCGCGACATGGGGTTGCGTGTTTCGCCGGATGCGAGACCGGAGCAGGGATCGTTCTTCCGCTCGGATCATTTTCCGTTTGCGAAGGCGGGTGTGCCGTCGATCAGTTTGAAAGAAGGAAATGATTACGTGGGCCACTCGAAGGAGTGGGGCGAGGAACAGTTCCGCGCGTACAACACGGCACACTATCATCAGCCGTCGGACGAGATGCGCGACACGTGGGATTACCGCGGCATGATCCAGGAAGCTGAAATCGCACTCTCAATCGGCCGCCGCATCTCCGACATGCCGGAGAAGCCACGCTTCAACCCCGGGGATGAGTTTGCAAAGAAACCTTAGTTGATCTCTGCGGCCCTCTGCGCATCTCGGCGTTCTCTGCGTTAAAGTTGTTTTTCAACGCAAAGGACGCAGAGATACGCAGAGGGCCGCAGAGAAATCCAGATGATGAACACTTTCTACGTCACTACACCAATCTACTACGCCAACAGTCTTCCGCATCTCGGTCATCTCTACACGATGATCGTGGCTGACACGATCTCGCGCGCCAAGCGACAGCGCGGCATCGACACCTACTTCCTAACCGGCACCGATGAGCACGGCATCAACATCGAGCGCGCCGCCGAAAAGGCCGGCCGCACGCCGAAAGAGCAGGCGGATTACGTCGTCAGTTACTACAAGAAGATGACGAGCGAGTTTGGTCTGGACACCGAACACGGCGGCTACGACATCTTCATGCGCACTACCGAGCCCTTTCACTATCAGGGTGTCGGCGAGCTCTGGCGACGAATCGCGCGTAACAAAACCCCGCGCGGCAATGATGCAATTTACAAAGGCCATTACGAAGGCTGGTTCTGCGCCGCCTGTGCCGAATACAAAACCGAAGACGAGTATCAGAAACCGAAGAACGAAGGCGAACCGCCGACGTGTCTCATTCACGACACGCCGTTGGACCGCGTGTCGGAAGAAAGTTATTTCTTCCGTTTGTCCGACTACGACGAAGCTCTGTTGTCGGTTTACGAAAGCCGTCCCGATTTCATCAGGCCTGAGTCAAGGCGTAACGAGGTGATCAGCTTTGTGCGCGGCGGCCTTCAGGATCTCTCTGTGAGCCGTTTGAAGACTTCGGTGAGTTGGGGCGTTCCGGTCCCGGATGATCCGGCGCACACGATGTACGTCTGGTTCGACGCGTTGATCAACTACATCACCGCGATCGGATTTGGAAACGAAGAGCGCCAGCAAAAAGCCGGCTTCGAGAAGTACTGGCCGGCTCTGCACCTGGTGGGCAAAGACATCCTGCGTTTTCACGCCATCTACTGGCCCGCGTTTTTGATCGCCGGCGGTGTCGAACTGCCGCGCGCGATTGTGGCGCACGGCATGTGGCTCGATCCGAACGGCCGCAAGATGTCGAAAACACTCGGCAACACGATCGAGCTCGATGTTCTGCAAAAACATTTTTCCATCGACGCGATTCGCTATTTTGTTTTGCGCGAGATGGTGTTTGGACAGGACGGACGCTTCGGTTACGAAGGTTTGATCGATCGTGCAAACAGCGATCTCGCGAAGGGTTTGGGAAATCTCTCGAGCCGCACGCTAACGATGATTGGGAATTACTGTGATTCTCGGCTCCCGTCAAATGTGATTCCAGAAGACAAGCTGCTGCTGGCCAAGCGTGTCGGAATTGACACTGACGAAACCACGCTCGCTGGTTTTATTGAAACCGCGCGCGATCAGTTTGTGCTGCACTTCGAGAGCCTTGCATTCAGTCGTGCACTCGAGACGGTCTGGTCTGTTGTTGCCCGCGCCGACAAAATGATTTCGGATGCCAAGCCGTGGGATCTCGCGAAGGATGAGAATCAGAAACATACGCTGGGCGCAGTTCTTTATCGCGCCGCTGAGTCATTGCGATGGTTGAGCGTGTTGCTGTATCCGGTCATGCCGGGTGCAAGCCGCGCGATCTGGAGTCAGTTGGGGCTCGCAGACTCGCCCGCTCAGATCGATCCGACGAAATTGAAATGGGGCGAGCTGAAGGCCGGCACTCCGATCGGCAACGTGGAGCCCATCTTCCCGCGCATTGACAAAGCCAGGACGATGGCTGAAATCAACGCTCATCAAAAAGCAGCCGCGGTTCCCGACGCCGCACCTGAAGCGCCGATGACGCACGCCACCGAAGCTGATGCAGTTCCTGGCGTGACCAGCTTCATCGAGATCGACGATTTCGCGAAAGTCGATCTACGCGTAGGACAGGTGCTGTCTGCGGAACGCATACCCAAAGCTGACAAGCTGTTGCTTATGAAAGTTGATGTGGGTGAAGAACAGCCGCGACAGATTCTCGCGGGCATCGCTCAATACTACGAACCCGAGAAACTCGTCGGTCGCAAGGTCGTCATCGTCGCGAATCTGAAACCACGCAAGCTCCGCGGCTATGAGTCGCAGGGAATGGTCGTCGCTGCCTCTTACGGTGAAGAAGGTCGACCCGTAATCGCGACATTTACTGAAGACGTTCCGAACGGTGCGCGTCTAAAATGAGCCACAAAAAGGCACATAAGGCACAAGATGTTCATTGACTCACACGCGCACATTGATGGACCGGAGTTTGACGGCGATCGCGACGAGGTGCTCCAGCGCGCGCAGGATGCGGGTATCCAGTTTATTCTCAACGTCGGCACAGGGGATCCACACAGCGGTGCGTTGGAACGCGCTGTCGAGTTTGGCCGAACACACAAGAACGTATACACAGCTATCGGCACGCATCCCCACGACGCACGCCTTTACGACGACGGCGCGGAAGAGAAGATCAGAACGCTGATCAAGAACGAACGCGTGATAGCGTGGGGTGAGATCGGTCTCGACTTTCACTACGACAACTCACCGCGCGACGTACAAGTCGAGGTCTTCAAACGCCAGCTTCGGGCGGCGCGCGAGTGTGACGTTCCGGTGGTTATTCACACGCGCGAAGCAGAGTCTGAAACGATTGAGATCTTGCGAAGCGAGTATGCCGGGACACAACGTGGTGGCATCTTTCATTGCTTCGGCGGCAGTCTGGAGTTGGCACAGGCGGCCCTCGAGCTCGGGTTCATGATCTCGTTTTCAGGAATTCTTACCTTCAAGAAAGCTGACGACTTGCGCGAAGTCGCAAAGCACGTCCCGCTGGCGCGTATGTTGATCGAGACCGATTGTCCCTATCTGAGTCCTATCCCATACCGGGGCAAACGCAACGAACCAGCCTATGTAGTCGAGGTGGCGCGCTGCCTGGGCGAACTGTACGACGTCGAGCTCGAAGCAATGGGCTACTTGACCAGCGACAACTTCCATCGCTTCTTTGGGCTCAGCTAACATTAAGTTACAAAGTAATTTGCGCTCTTTTCAGCCCTTGTGGCAACTTTCACATGCTCCCGTTTTGATGTTATTCTCGCTATCAAATGGCGCAACAGAACTCCTTTGACATCGTCTCGCAGGTCGACAACGCCGAGATCGGAAACGCGCTCAATCAGACCATCAAAGAGGTGCGGCAACGTTTCGACTTCAAAGGCAGCTCCGCGACTGTCGTACACGAAAAGAATGAGCTCGTGCTCACCGCCGAAGACGAAACCAAGTTGCGAAACATGAACGACATCCTCCAGCAAAAGCTGGTGCGACGTGGCGTTCCCTTGAAAGCCTTCAGTTACGGCAAAATTGAACCGGCCGCAGGCGGTACGGTGCGACAACGCGCGCAGATCCAGGAAGGCATCCCGCAGGATAAAGCCAAGGAAGTGGTGAAGTTCATCAAAGACACCAAGGTCAAGGTGCAGGCTTCGATTCAGGGCGACATCGTGCGCGTGTCCGGCCGCGACCGCGACACGCTCCAGGACATAATCGCCAGGTTGAAGGATAAAGACTTCGGCATTCACATGCAGTTTACGAACTATCGTTCAAACTGAAACTCAGTCGTCATGACTACGCCAGGCAACACAATTACGCTCGATGAAGAGGCGAGGATTTCTGCG
>JBKPJP010000238.1:0-8220 GCA_046730735.1 Acidobacteriota bacterium
ATGCGCAAAGCATCGTGCGCGCGCCGTTTGTCGCGACGAGCTTTGGAATGTCGTCGTTTAGGATTTGGCATAATTACTCCGTTTTATAAATTGCCAATTGCCGATTGCCGATTTCCAAATGCCAACTAAGTTTTTCAATCGGCAATTGACAATCGGCAATCGGCAATTTTTATTTTAGGTTCTTGAGAGCCGCCCAACGCGGATCGATCTCTTTCGTCTCGCAATTGCACTCGCCCGTGTTTCTATCAACGCCGCACTCGGGGCAAATGCCTTTGCAGTCCTCGCGACAAAGCATGCGAGTCGGTACCGCCAGCAAAATCTGCTCTTTCACGATCTCGTCAACGTCAATCGCTTCACCGTCAAAAACTGCGACCGACATTTCGGCTTCGGTCAGTTCGGCTACCGCAGTCGATTCATACTCCGAACCGGTTATGTACTCGAGTTCGAAGTCGGCGCTGACCGGCAGCTCGATCGGTTTCAAACAGCGATCGCACTCGACCTGCGCTCGTGTATCGACGTGTCCGTTGACAAAGACCTCATTTCCGGCCAGCCGGACTTTCCCGTTTACTGTCGCTGGCGCGGTCAGCTTTACGCGCTCATCGACCGGATTCAGTTCTTCAGGGTTATAAACGTGAGCGAAATCGCCCTTACCACCCTCCAGGTTCTCCAGCTCAATCCGCATACCGCACAAAAAGCGGCCATTATAGGCGATTACAGCCCGTTCGTAAAATCTGTGGACAAAGCGTCTTCTCGCAATGCTTCGGCGAGGCGCTTATCCGCACCTGTCATCAACCGCAGGGCTCCCGATTTTGGTACTTGAAAGAGGCTTCCGTTTTTACGTCCGGCTTTCTCTAAAGCTTGCCGTGCCAGTTCTTTACGTCCAGTTCGTTCGTAAGCCTGTGCAAGTAACGAGAACGCCTCGGCATAGCTCCCGTCCATCTCGGTGGCCTTACGCAAGTGCCGCACAGCGAGCACGTCGCGATTCAACTCATAGTACAGACACCCGAGTACATAATGCGCCTCCGCAGAAGGTCGCACAGTCAAGGCTCTTTTGAACTCGCCGAGCGCGCGGCGCCACTTTTTCTCCGCGACAAACACCCAGCCAAGACCGTAATGACCTGCGAATGACGAGGCGCCGTGTGCGGTCGCATTACTCAGCAGATCTTTTGCGAGCGCGACCTCGCCATCGTCCGCACACGTCAGACCAAGCAATAACGAGATCCGCAGATCGTCAGGCATAGCAGCGTGCGCTTTCGCGAGATACGCGCGGGCTTGTTTCGTCTTGCCGCGACGGAAAAAGTGTTCGCCGATAAAGAGGTTCAGCGGTGCGTTTTCTGCAGCGAGTTCGGCGGCGCGCTGGAGCTTATTGATGCCCTGCGGGATCTGTTTGTCTTCGATCAGCACAAAACCTTCATTGACGAGTTGTTCGAAGACTTGCTTGTCCGGCATTTTCGCGACAGCGAGGATACGCATGCGCAACTCGTCGCGGTGCACGTTCTCTTCCTGCTCGATTGTGTCTCGCTGGCAACGCTCGCTCCACATTCGCTCGAGACGCTCGGTTTCGACTACGCCGTCTTCAGTAAGCAGGCCAACCAGAGCTCGAATCAACGAGCGATCGAAGTATGCGTTCTGTGCGTAGCGCAAGAGCAGATCGAGGCTACGTTCGAGACGTTCGGCAAGGCGCGCGACTCTGGTTTCGGCAGCTGAGATACGTTCGAGAAGGTGTTCGTCGGTGGAAAGACTTGTTGGTCCAGCTTCGAAGCGCGCGGCGCTTGGTTCCACAACGATCATCAAGCGCGTACCGCAGCGTGCGCAGAACTCCTGGCCCAGTGGATTGGCTGCCAGACACTTTTGACAGTAATGCGAGATGTTGGGGCGCATCAGTCTTAATTGATCTAGTATTCGTAAAACCCGCGACCGCTTTTCCGGCCGAGCCAGCCGGCGTCGACATAACGCCTGAGCAACGGGCAGGGGCGGTATTTCGGGTCTCCGAGCCCCTCATATAACACATTCATGATGGCCAGGCATACATCGAGACCGATGAAGTCCGCGAGTGTAAGCGGGCCCATCGGATGATTCATCCCGAGCTTCATGATGCCGTCGATACTTTCACGACTCGCCACGCCCTCATACAGCGCGAAGATGGCTTCGTTAATCATCGGCATCAAAACGCGATTTGAGACGAAGCCGGGCGAGTCCTGGCAATCGAGTGCGACTTTGCCCATCTGTTCCGATAGAGTTCGCACTCGTTCATAAGTCTCATCGGAAGTCGCCATGCCGCGGATCACTTCAACGAGCTTCATCACCGGCACGGGGTTCATGAAGTGCATGCCGATGACTTTGTCGGGTCGTTTCGTGGCCGCAGCGAGTTTTGTAATCGAAATTGATGACGTGTTGGAAGCGAGAATTGCGTGTGGCGGTGCGATCTCGTCGAGCATTTTGAAGACCTGCGTTTTAGTCCCCAGATCTTCTATGACTGCTTCAACGGCAAATTCCACTTCCTTGAACGCCGCGAAATCAGTGGTGGTCCTGATTCGTTTGACGATAGCTTGTTTGCCGGGCAAATCAAGGCGTTCCTTATCAACATCGCGTTGCAAGCTCTTATCAATCGCACTCATCCCGCGATCGAGAAACTCTTCGCGTACGTCGTGCATGATCACGTCGTAACCTGCACGCGCAGCAACCTGGGCGATACCGTTGCCCATCGTCCCCGCGCCTACGACTCCGATGATTCCAGTCATTACTTCTTCTCTGCGCCCTCTGCGTATCTCTGTGTCCTCTGCGTATAAGTGCGCCCTCAGAATTTATAACGCAGAGGGCGCAGAGATACGCAGAGTACGCAGAGAAAGATTATCGTTCGATCGCCATCGCGACCGCGTTTCCGCCGCCGAGACACAGCGCCACGATTCCTCTGCGCGCGTCACGTCGTTTCAGTTCGTACAGCATCGTCGTCAACAGACGCGACCCTGACTGTCCGATCGCATGGCCCAACGCCACCGCGCCGCCATTCACGTTCACCTTCTCCGGATCGAGTCCGAGCTCGCGCGTCACCGCAACTGCCGCAACTGAAAAAGCCTCATTCAACTCGATCAGATCGACTTCACTCGGCGACCACCCAGTCTTCTTGAACAACTTCCGCACAGCTTCAACCGGCGCCATCATCACGAGCCGCGGCTCAACACCGGCAGTCGCCTGTGCAACGATTCGACCCATCGGCTCGACACCGAGTTCGCGTGCGCGTCGCAGCGACGTCACTACCAATGCCGACGCTCCATCATTAACACCGGGCGCGTTGCCTGCCGTTACCGTTCCCTCACTCTTGAACGCCGGCTTCAGTTTCCCGAGCACTTCAGTCGACGTGTCTTCACGCACCGTCTCGTCAGTATCAAAAACGAGGGTCTGTCCTTTCTTCTGCGGGATCTCAACGGCCACGATCTCGTCTTTAAACTTTCCTGCTTTGGTCGCTGCCGCCGCTTTGCGATGCGAGTTGACGGCAAACTCATCCTGCTCAGCTCGGCTGATCTTGTACTCATCCGCGACAACCTCACCCGTGCAGCCCATGTGGTAATTTTCAAATGCACACCACAGTCCGTCGTTGATCATCGAGTCGACTAGCTCACCATTTCCGAGTCGATAACCTTCGCGCGCTTTCGGTATCAGATACGGCGCGTTGCTCATCGACTCCATGCCACCAGCAACAACGATGTCAACATCACCCAGTTGAACTCCCTGCGCCGCCATCATCACTGCTTTCAAACCCGAGCCACACACCTTGTTGACGGTCACAGCCGAAACTGTCGATGGCAAACCGCCATTCAGTGCCGCCTGTCGCGCAGGGTTTTGTCCCAGTCCCGCCTGTATCACACATCCCATGATCACTTCGTCAACATCTTCAGGCTTCACGCCCGCGCGCTTCACACTCTCGCGCACAACCATCGCGCCTAGCTGAGGCGCCGTGAAATTCTTCAACGATCCCAAAAATTTTCCCACCGGCGTGCGCGCCGCGCTGATAATTACTGCTTCGTTCAATTCCGGCATTTCCGAACTCCCTTATGTTAGACTTGGCCCGATATTAGACTTTATTTCGTTATTCATAAAGCATGCAGGCACTCATTCTTGCAGGTGGCAAAGGCACGCGCCTTCGCCCATTAACAGTTTACACTCCCAAACCGATCGTTCCGATCTGTAACCGGCCTTTTCTCCTTTATCAGATCGACACGCTGCGGCGGGCCGGTATCACCGACATCACTCTCTCGTTATCCTATCAGCCAAATAAGATTGAGCAACTGCTCGGCGATGGGTCCGATTACGGTGTGAAGTTGAAGTACACGGTCGAGCCGCAACCGATGGGAACTGCGGGCGCTTACAAATTTGCGGAAGATCTCATTCGCGAACCGACAGTTGTCTTCAACGGCGACATTCTCACGGATCTCGATCTCAAAGCCGTCATACGCGAACACAACGAACGCAAGGCGACCGCGACGATCGTGTTGACGCCGGTCGAGAACCCGCAGAGTTACGGCCTCGTTGAAACTGAAAAGGACGGACGCATTCGCCGCTTTCTCGAAAAGCCAAAGGCCGAAGAGATCACGTGCAACACGATCAACGCGGGCACGTACATTCTCGAACCGAAGGTGCTCGACTTTTTGCCTGCCGGTGAGAATTATTCTTTCGAATATGGACTGTTTCCGGATCTCCTGACGCGCGGCGAACCGTTCTACGCGCATGTTCCGCCACGTACTTACTGGATCGATATCGGCACGCCTGAACGTTACTTGCAGGTGCACGCGGATCTGCTCGCGAATCGTGTTTCGCGTTTTCACATCAAGGAACGTCGCGGGCAGTTTGACGCGGCGACAGTCTCGGAGATTGATGACGTTTCGATGATTGGCGACGATTGTCACATCAAACCGGGCGCGCAGATTATCAATTCGGTGCTGGGCCAGGGATGTTTCGTTGAAGAGCGCGCGCGAGTCGAGAACTGCGTGATCTGGCCACACACGCGCATCGGCACCACCGCGCAGTTGAACGGCGCAATCGCTGGTCGTGGTTGTCACATTGGTCGCTCGGCGGTAGTTAGGCCAGGAACGGTGCTCGGCGATAAGAGTTCCTTAACGGATTACACGCTTACATAAGTTCAAGTATTTCTCTGCGATCTCTGCGGTTCTCTGCGTCCTCTGCGTTAACTTGCGGGAAACGCCTCTTTGACGCAGAGGACACAGAGAACCGCAGAGATCGCAGAGGGGGGCACGATCGTGAACTGGGATGTCTTTCGAGCATACGACATTCGCGGAGTTTATCCCGACGACATCAACGAAGAAGACTACTACCGAATCGCGAAAGGCTTTGTTTACCTATTCAAGCCGAAGATGATGGTGGTCGGGATGGACGCGCGCGAGTCGTCACCGTCTTTGAAGGCAAGTTTGATTCGAGGCTTCCTCGACGCCGGCGTTGACGTTGTCGATATCGGTCAGATCACGACTGACATGCTCTACTTCACCGCGGGCGCATTTCCCTACTCAGGCGGTATCGTCGTTTCCGCGTCTCACAATCCGAAGCAATACAACGGCATGAAGATGGTGAAGGAGAAAGCAGCGGCGATCTCTTCCGACACCGGCCTGTTCGACATTCGCGACGCTTTGAAAGCGAGCAAAGATGCCGAAGTCACCTCAGACAAAAAAGGGACGTGTACCGAGCGCGATATACTCAACGACTATCTCGCGCACGTCTTGAAATTCATCGATCGGGATTCGATCAAGAAGTTTACCTTCGTGGGTAATGCGAACTTTGGTTATGTTTGCCGGCCCGCAGCTAGACTCGTGCAGGAGTTGGGACTAAATCTTATTCCCTTGAACTTCGAGCCCGACGGTACTTTTCCAAAAGGCCCGCCCGATCCGATGTTGCCGGGCAATCGAACCGAAACTGAAGAACTGATCAGAGAAAAAGGCGCGACGTTCGGCGTGGCCTGGGATGCAGACGCCGATCGCGCGATGTTCTTCGACGAAAAGGGAGACTACATCTCCGGCGTCTACATAACCGCGATGCTCGCCGACATTCTTTTGACGAAGCAGGGCAGCGATAACGCGATCATCTTCGACCCGCGTGTCATCTGGCCCGTACAGGACGCAGTAAGACGAAAAGGCGGCCGGCCGATCATTTCGAAGGGTGGTCACGCGTTCATGAAGGATCGTATGCGACGGGAGAACGCGCTCTTCGCGGGTGAGTTGAGCGGGCATTACTACTTCCGAGAAAATTTCTACGCGGACAATGGGGTCATTCCGTTCCTGCTGGTGCTCGAACATCTCTCGAAGCAGAACAAGCCGTTTTCAGAAATCATGAAGGCGTACACCGCCGGTCACTATATGTCCGGAGAGCTCAACTATCACGTCAAAGACATTAAATCGGTGATCAGTCAGGTACAGGATAAGTTCCGCGGGCAGGGCCAGGACGATTTCACGGATGGTTATTCACTCGAGACTCCCGAGTGGCGCTTCAACATCCGCGGCTCCAACACCGAACCACTGCTGCGTCTCAACATCGAAGCCCGCAAAGAACCGCTGGTGGCCCAGGTGAAGAAACAGATCGAAGAGATCATCAATAGTGAATAATATTTCACGCAAAGGCGCAAAGAAGGACGCAAAGACGCGGATTTCTTTGCGGCTTTGCGTCTTCCTTTGCGCCTTTGCGTGAAACTGCTTTATGCCTGAACTACCCGAAGTCGAACACGTCGTCAGAGCCTTATCCCCGGTCGTTGTCGGGCGACGGATCGTTGCTGCCGAACTGAATCTCAAACGCATCGCTCCCGGCGTTTCGCGCCCGAGTTTCGATCGCCAACTACGCAACTCACTCATCACCGAAGTCGGACGGCGCGGCAAGTACATCCTCTTCAAACTCGAGTCGGGACAGGTACTCGCGACACACCTTCGCATGACCGGGAAGTTCGTCGCACTGACAGTCGATCAAACTCTCCCACCGTACGCACACGTCATCTTCTATCTCGACGATGAGCGCCGGCTTGTCTTTTGTGACATGCGACAGTTCGGGCGGATGCGCCTCTTCACCAAACCGCCGAAAGAGCTAACCACACTCGCGCCCGAGCCTCTGTCAGACGACTTCACCGAAGACTATTTCATCGAAACGCTTTCACGCTCGCGCCGTCCGTTGAAACATTTGCTCCTTGATCAGACACGCGTGCTCGGTCTCGGAAACATCTACGCCGTCGAAGCACTCTTCCTTGCCGGCGTGAATCCGATGAAGGCGGCGAACAGGTTATCGAAGCCGCGCGCGCGGAAGTTGTATCAGGCGATTCGTGACACCTTGCAGGAAGCCATCGACGCCGGTTCCACTTTACGAATCGATCTCGCCGATGGAAACGGCAGTTACTTCGAAGCGCCGGAGCGATTCTGGCGTGTTTACGAACGCGCCGGCGAGCCTTGCGTCACGTGCGGAACCAAGATCAGGCGCGTGGTCCAGGGCGGTCGCTCGACGTATTACTGTCCCAAATGCCAGAGCCGTTGAGTAACAATTTATGTTACCCAACGCTTAACAGTTTGCGGCACCTTGCCCCGTTATTCCTCTTCGTCTTTTCCGGAATAAGGAAAGTCGTCAGCCAGCACGGCTCGCATCTTTACGTGACCGTAAAGCACTTCCAGATAACACAAAAACCTGTGCAATAGGGGCTTGGGATCGAGGTTGTTCTCAACTGCCGTAATCACTTCGAGCGCGAGGCTCTCGTAGCCGCGCCAGTCTTTGTACATCAGATACTGCATGCTGCCGTCGCGAAACTCGAGTATTCGCGCGGTCACGGAGCGCAGCACGTCGGGGTCGCCATTCGCCTGGGCCAACCGCACGAACCGCATCAACGACGACAGGTCCTTACAAAGAATCAGAGACAGTTGGAGCCGGAGTACGACGTCGTTAAAGAGCCTGGAAGCATCAAGACCCGTGCTGAAGACCTGCAAGAGAGTGATAGTCGATTGCTGGAAACAATTCGTCAATAAACCGTGTGCGTGCAGGATCTTACCGTAGACGATGGGAATTGACTGCTCGGTCACGCCACGGACCAATTCGCGTTCGAAGACGCGGCGCAAATCGTGAGTGATGCCGTAAGAGATGCCGTCTAAAACCTCGTGCAATCGCTCGTGGCGTCCGGCGACGGCACTGGCTTTCATGTCGACGTAATCAGTCAGTGAACGGGCCTCAAATTCGAGGACTTCGAGG
>JBKPJP010000239.1:0-10867 GCA_046730735.1 Acidobacteriota bacterium
GTGGCATTAAGAGCCATAAGATCGCAGCAGCGATCGTCGCGCTCGCCCTCATAGTCGCCTCTGCATCGGCATTCTATTTGTACAAACGCAATTCGCGGCCGTTAACCGATCGCGACACGGTTCTCATCACTGACTTTGTTAACACCACCGGCGAACCGGTATTCGACGGCACGTTGAAGCAGGCACTCGCGGTCGATCTCGGGCAGACACCGTTTCTGAATCTCTTCCCCGAAGATCGCGTGCGCGAAACGCTGCGCTTCATGGGCCGCTCGCCTGACGACCGCATCACGCGTGACATCGGCCGCGAGATCTGCGTACGGCAAGGCATCAAGGCGATGTTGACCGGCTCGATTGTAAATATCGGCAGTCATTACAACATCGTCCTGGAAGCGATAGATCCGCGCTCGGGTGATGCAATCGCACGAGAGCAGATCGAAGCCGAGAGCAAAGAGAAGGTGCTGTCGTCACTGGGAACAGCGGCGTCGAACCTGCGCAAAAAGCTCGGTGAGTCGTTGAGCTCGATACAGAAGTACGACGTAAGCATCGAGCAAGCCACAACGTCTTCACTAGAGGCGCTAAAAGCCTACTCGATGGCCAACGAGGAGCGTGCGAAAGGAAGAGAGCGTGAGGCGTTGACGTTTTACAAACGCGCCGTCGACCTCGATCCGAACTTCGCGATGGCTCACGCGCGCATCGGTGTCTTCTACATCAATCAGGAACAAATGGAGACGGCGAAAGAGTACCTGCAAAAGTCGTATGATCTCCGCGATCGTGTGAGTGAGCGCGAACGTCTCTACATTACCGAGAAGTATTACAACTACATCACCGGCGAGACTGATAAAGCGGTGGAGACATTGAAGACGTGGGCGCGCCTTTATCCGAACGACTTCATACCGCACAACAATCTCTCGCTGGACTACCAGATACTCGGCAACTATGAGGAATCACTCAAAGAAGCATTGGAAGCGGTCCGGCTCGCTCCCAACAACATAACGGGGCGCACAAACGTAACTACAAGCTTTCTTGCGTTGGGACGAATCGACGAAGCCGAACAAGCCTCGAAGGAGATAGAGAAACTAAATCCTGATTCAGTTGGCGCTCACAACAACCGGTTTCTCTTCAGCTTCCTGCGTCGAGACCAGGCCGGGATGGACCGCGAGCTCGAATGGGCCAAAGGCAAACCCGAAGAAGTCGGCGCCGTCATTGTGAGTGCCAACGTTGCTGCCTATTTCGGAAAGCAGAAGCAGGCGGAGGAGCTCGTGAAGCGCGGAGTTGAGATGTTAAAAACTCAGAACCGCGCGGAGAATGCGGAGAAAGAGTTGTTAAGCCTTGCGGCTAACCAGTTGGTGTTGGGTAAGTGCCAGCAGGCAAAAGAGAATACTAAAGCTGCAGCGGCGTTAAATCGGGGACGAAGCGGTCGCGCCGGTGCTGCGTTGATCTATGCCGGTTGCGGTGATGCGAACCAGGCCCAAACGATTCTTAATCAACTACGCGCAACATATCCGACCGATACGATCATAAGTTCAATACTCTCCCCGGTGATCCAGGCGATGATCGAGAGAAGTCGTGGCAACCTGCCGGAGGCGGTTCGCCTGATGGAATCGGTTCGCGTTTACGATCGTTCGCTCATAACTGGTCTCATGAACAACTACCTGCGCGGCAGTCTTTATCTGGAGCAACGCCGTGGCACTGAAGCAGCGGCGGAGTTCAAAAAGATTATCGACAGCCCGGCCATCGAGGCCTATTCGCCCGCGCACACGTTGGCCTATCTCTGCCTGGGCCGCGCCGCAGCACTCAGCGGCGACACGGCGGGCGCGCGCAAGTCTTACCAGGATTTCTTCGCGTTGTGGAAAGACGCCGATCCGGACCTGCCGGTCCTCGTGCAAGCGCGAAAAGAGTACGAGGCGTTGAGATAATTTCTCAGTCTTTGATATATTGCCTTCCCTGACAACCCGCAAATCCCAGAGGATCTAACTCAATGTCCGGACATTCTAAGTGGCATAGTATTAAGCACAAGAAAGGCGCGCTCGATGCCAAGCGCGGCAAACTGTTCACGAAGTTTATTAAAGAGCTCACCGTCGCGGCGCGTACCGGCGGCGGTGACCCCGACGCTAATGCACGTTTGCGCAAGGCGATCAACGACGCCAAGGCGGGTAATATGCCCAACGACACCATTGACCGCGCGATTCGCCGCGGTACTGGTGAAGAAGAAGGCGTCAACTACGAAGAGCTCACTTACGAGGGCTATGGTCCTGGCGGTGTGGCGCTGATGGTTCAGTCGATGACTGACAATCGCAACCGCACGGTGGCGGAGATTCGCCATATCTTCTCGAAGAACGGCGGTAACCTTGGTGAGAATGGGTCAGTGGGTTGGATGTTTGAGAAGAAGGGTTACATCGTGGTCGAGAAGTCCGCGAAATCAGAGGAAGAGCTTTTTGAACTGGCTATCGATGCCGGCGCCGACGATTTGCGCGACGATGAAGATAACTTCGAGATCATCACTTCACCTGAAGCATTTGATGCAGTGCTCACGGCTGTGAAAAGCGCCGGGATTGAACCGCAGGTCGCGGAAATCGAGATGGTGCCGCAGAACTACATAAAGCTCGAGGGCGCAGACGCGCGGCAGATGTTGAAGCTGATGGAAGCGCTCGAGGATCACGACGACGTGCAGAAAGTGTCGGCGAATTTCGATATTAGCGAAGCGGACATGGCGGCAGTCTAGCCACGGATTACGCGAAAAAAACGCGGATAAGAATTAAGAAAGAAAGCTTTTTTGTTCTTCTTTCTGATCCGTGTCATTCGCGGAAATCTGCGGCTCGCCCATCACGATGCGAACATTGTGGGTCTTCTCGTCGTCGACTAACGTGATTGCCTTGTCTTTTTGATCGACCTCATCCACTTCAACACTCACGACACCACGGCTGACACCCAGCGGATTCTCGATTTTGATCCGGTAAACCGCGCGGCCGCGCCGGTAAGTGATTTCAAAATCGTGCCACCAACGCGGCACACACGGATTTATCTCCAGCCGTTCCTTTTGCAGTTTGAATCCGAGTATCGACTCCAGTCCCGCACGATACATCCAACCTGCCGATCCCGTGTACCACGTCCAACCACCGCGACCAGTGTGCGGTGGCACCGCATAAACATCGCCCACCGCTACATAAGGCTCGACTTTGTACTTGTGCAAACCGGCGCGTGTCGATGAGTGATTAATCGGATTGAGCAACGCGAAGAGCTCGCCGGCGCGCTCACCATCGCCGAGCATCGAGTAAGCGATCATGGTCCAGATCGCAGCGTGCGTGTATTGCCCGCCGTTTTCACGCACACCCGGAACGTATCCTTTTATGTAACCCGGATCGAGATTGCTTTTGTCGAACGGCGGCGTGAACAGGATCACGAGACCATCGCCACGCCTGATCAGGTATTCTTCAACCGCGGCCATCGCACGTCCCATGCGATACGGATCCGAAGCGCCGGAGATGACAGACCACGACTGCGCGATCGAGTCGATGCGACACTCTTCATTGCGCGCCGAACCCAGTGGCGTGCCGTCGTCGAAATAGGCACGCCGGTACCAGTCGCCATCCCACGCTTTTTCTTCGAGTGCTTTGCGCAGATTATCCATGTGCTTGTGATAGCGATTGCCACGCTGCTTCTGTTTGCGCGCTTCGACGTGCGGCGTAAACGCAAAGAGCGCCGTGTAGAGAAACCAGCCGAGCCAAACACTTTCGCCCTTACCCTGTTGACCAACGCGATTCATGCCATCGTTCCAGTCGCCAGCGCCCATCAACGGCAGCCCGTGCTCGCCGACACCGAGACTGCGATCGAGCGCACGTGCGCAGTGTTCGTAGATCGAAGCCGTCTCCTGAGAGATCTCCGGTTGCGTGTAATTCTCGTGCTGGTCGGGTGCGAGCTCGGCTTGTTCGAGGAAGGGCACTACTTCATCGAGCACCGAAGCATCACCGGTCACGTTCACGTAGAAAGAAGTGACAAACGGCAGCCATACGAGGTCGTCCGAAATTCGCGTGCGCACGCCACGACCACTCGGCGGATGCCACCAGTGCTGCACGTCGCCTTCCTTGAACTGGTGCGAGGCCGCAAGCACGATCTGTTTGCGCGCGATTTGCGGGCTGCTATAGACGAGCGCCATCACATCCTGCAACTGATCGCGAAAGCCGAACGCGCCGCCCGACTGGTAAAACGCCGTCCTCGCCCAAACACGACACGAAAGCGTTTGGTAGAGCAGCCAACGATTGAGCATCGTGTTCAGCGCCGCGTCAGGCGTTCGCACTTCGATCGTGCTGAGCAGTTCATCCCAGTGAAGGAGCACTTTCTCAAACGCAGCATTTACGTTTCCTGACTGCCGGAAAGTGTTGACAACTGATTGCGCCGCTTCCTTTGACTCAGCCTCGCCGATCAGAAAAATGACTTCGCGCGCTTCGTGTGGGGCGAGTTCGACCATCACCTGGATCGCCGCGCACGGATCCAATCCCGCGCCGCTGCGACCAGCCAAACTCAATCGTTTCAATGCCGCGGGAGTCTCGACCGAACTGTTGCGGCCAAGAAACTCTTTGCGATCGCAGGTCGCACTCAACACCCGCTCGCTCGTCGCAACGAACGCGACACGATCGGCGAATTCGTTGTTGAAAGGATTTTTCGCAAAGATGGTCGACGCCGCCTGATCGATCTCAGTGATGATGTAAGGCGCTGACGAAGATCTTGCGACGCCAAGCACGAGTTCGTTGTAGTTAGTTACTGTAAACCGGCGCTTGCGCGCGGTGCGGTTTCGCAAACGCAGCAGCGAGATCTTTACTGGGGCATCGAGCGGGGCAAAGACGAGCAACTCCTGCGAAATGCCGTGACTGGTGTGCTCAAAAACACTGTAGCCCTGCCCGTGCCTGATGATGTACGGCTCACGCTCGCGAACCGGCAAAGGCGTGACGGACCAGATCGTGCCGGAGTCTTCATCGCGAAGGTACACAACCTCGCCCGGCGGATCGCTGACTGCATCGTTGGACCACGGCGTGAGACGGTTCTCACGACTGTTCACCGACCACGTGCAGCTACCACCCGTTTCAGTGATCTGAAATCCGAAATCTACGGCATTGCCGATGATGTTGGACCATGGCGCCGGCGTCCACTGTTCCGCGCCGAGCAGTGTGACGTACTCGCGCCCGCCCTGGTGGAACCCGCCGAGCCCGTTGAAGAAAGCCAGATCCGGTGGCGGGACAGTCAACTCGGGATAAGTCTGCGAAGGCAACCGCGGTACGAACGGAGGCGGCAAAGGCTCTTCAACACGCGTACGCTCGATTTGCTGCTCGAATGAACCGCGTTCGGCGACAATCACGACGCGCGCCACCGCGTGCAGCAGAATGCGATCCGCTTCAGGCATCTGATCGGAGCGTCTCAGGTACACGCCACCGGGCTTGTCCTGAAGTCCCTGCAGCCCGCTGGTCCGGATAGTGGTTTCCAACTCCTGATGCAGCAACTGAAGATAATCAGTCGGCATGTCGTTGAGAATTACGAGATCGATCTTGAGACCTTTGTAGTGCAGGTACTCATGCCCGCGCACGAGCTTTTTCACGGTGCGCATGTCGTCGGCCTTGTTGATTCGCACGACAACGATCGGCAAGTCGCCGCTGATGCCGTATGCCCACAAGCTGGATTGCGCTTTCGTGTTGAGCGCGAGCACGTGCGGGGTTGGGCGCAACGAAGGATCGGAATAGACGATGCGTGCCGCGAGCCGTTGAAACAGATGCGCTTCATCCGCGTCGATCTTCAGGTGACTCATCTCGACCTGCGCTTTGGTCCACGCCAGCCGCAACTCGCGTTCGAAAATGTTTGGATCGTGATACTTGTCCGCGAGCGCGAGTGCTTCTTCACGCGAGCGTGCGACGGCGGTGCTGAACGAACAGCGCACCGTTTGATTAGGTTGAATTCTCACGCGCCGGCGCAGGCTGAAAACAGGATCGAGCACGGCTCCGGTGGTATTCGAAAGCGGACGATCCTCCATCACCGCGATCGGATTGCCGGGCGTGCGGCCACGACCGAGAAAACGACCGCGATCGGTTTCATACTGCACGGTACCGACGAGTTCGCCTTCGGCAACGACAACGTGAACGCCCCAGATGGGCCGCTCATCCGACGAGCGTTGCCGTCGATGCGCCAGGAGTGCGTTCTCGCCCGGAATGAATTCGGTCTCGATGAAGAGATTACTGAATGCCTGGTGCGCGTTGTCGGCGTTCGGACTGGCGAGCACGACTTCGGCGTAACTGGTCAACTCGATCTCGCGCGTGCGCGACCCGTGGTTCGTCAACGAAATGCGTCGCACCTCGGCGTTGTCTTCGGCTGAAACGACCACTTCCATGCGCGTCGAGATGCCGGAGTCAAGCCGCCGGAATTCGGCTTTGTCTTCGGAGAAGGCAACGTGATACGACTGCGGCTTTCGTCGCATCGGTTGATGACCGGCTGACCAAACGACGCCACTACGCACATCGCGCAGGTAAATAAACGCGCCCCAGTTGTCTCGCGTTACGTCTTCACGCCAGCGTGTGACCGCGTCGCCTTCGCACTGCGAATAACCCGACCCGGCAGTCGTGATCATCACGTTGTAAGTTCCGTTCGAGAGCAGCTGCGTGCGCGGCGTACTGTAATCCGCCGATTCGTAAACGCGCGTGATCGTGCCGGGGGAGAATTGCATCACTCTGCCGGTCAACACTTCTTCGGCACGCGGGTGAGCCGCCGGCACTCCGACAGGGATGCGCTCCTGTAGCAACAGTTCAGTTGCCTGAATTGCGGGATCTGCGTGAAAACGACCCGGCCCGGGATCTTCCAGAAGCAGGTTGGCCAACGATACGAGACTCATGCCCTGATGGTGCGTCATGAACGCACGAATCAGGACCGACTTCTGACCTTCCGGCAAACGCTCGGCGGTGTAGTCAATCGACTCGTAGAAACCGTATGGTCCAAGTGCGCCCTCCTTGTTCAGCCGGCGCAAATTGCTCATCGACGCGACCGGGTCGACGCTCAGCGCCAGCATCGTCGCGTAAGGCGCGACGACGAGATCCTCGATCAGCCCCCGCTTCAAACCGAGACCGGGAACACCGAATGGTCCATACTGGTAGTTGAGATGAAGATCGCGAACGTTGTAAGCGGCTTCCGATATTCCCCACGGCACTCCGCGCTCTTCGCCGTACTCGATCTGGCGGTCGACGATCGTTCGATAAGTCTCCGACAACAGCGTCGCCTGGTAGTTCTTCATCACGAGCAACGGCATGAGGTATTCGAACATCGTGCCGGTCCAGGAGATCAGCGCTCGTCCGCCGTCAACCTTCGTGAGCGCACGGCCCATGCGGAACCAGTGCTGTTGCGGCACGTCACCCTTCGCGATACCGACGAAACTTGCGAGACGCGCTTCCGAAGCGAGCAGATCGTAGTAAGAGTCGTCGACGCGAGAAGCGGTAACGTTGTAACCAATCGGGAATAGTTTGCGTTCCACGTCGAAGAGAAACGAGAAGTCCATCTCTTCGACGATCTGATCGCAACGGCGTGCGAGACGACTGAGACGCGAGAGCATGTCCGCGGACCCGCCGGCTGCTTGCTCCAGTGCTTTGGTGATCCGTGCCGCTGTTTGCGAGAGATCGGGTGAAGCGTGTTCCTGCATCGCGGCAAGCTGGACCAGGGCGCGGTCGCAGAGTTGCGGGATGTCGGCGAGGGCCGGCACTTCCTGTAGCAGTTTTAGAATCGCAGCCCAGTCTTTGTCGTCCTGGCCGATTTCAGACTCGAGCAGCGGCAGCAATCGTCCCCACGTCGTGAGGGCTTCGATATCTCTACGCCGGCAATCGACGTGGTGCTGCAACGCGCCGACCCACCAGCGCAACTCTTTGAAACTGACGTCGCCGTGTTCGTGGGCCAACGCGCTGACAATGTCTTCGATCTCGGAAGCGCGCCGTTCGAGTGAATCAATGAGCACGATCCACGACGAGAGATTCTCGCCCGGCGCCACTTTTAGTAATTGGCGACAAGCTGCGATTTCGTCCTGTAACTGCCTGACCGTCACGACTTCCGTGCGTTGCCGGACGGCGCCCAGATTTGCGGCTTCGGTGGTGATCGCACCGATCGTGTCCGCGAGGGCTGCTATAGCGTGGGCGTCGAAGAGTTTGTTCTCGGGAAACTCGATGCAGGCCTGTTTCACCGCGAATAGATGTCCGGCGAGATTGCCGCTATCGACGGTCGAGATGTATTGCGGCAATAGTGGTTCGAGAGTTTTGGTGTCGTACCAGTTAAAGAAGTGACCGTGCAGGCGATTCAGTTTAGCCATCGTCGCGAACGTCAGTTCTTGTCGCTCGACGAATTCGAGTGCGCCAACGTAACCGAGGTCGCGCGCTGAAGTCGTAGCGAGCAGCAACAAACCGATGTTTGTCGGAGACGTTCGATGGGCGACGACCGGAGACGGATCTTCCTGGTAGTTGTCAGGCGGCAGCCAGTTGTCTTCGGGACCAACGAAAGTCTCGAAGAAGCGCCAGGTACGCCGCGCGATCAGGCGCGCAAACTTCAAATCTTCCGCGGGCAGCAGCTTCCGTTCGTCAGTTCGTGGTCTACTCACGAGATAAGCGATGAACGGCGAGAATAACCAGAGCACAACCAGCGGACCCATGACGGGCAACCCCATACGTTTACCGCTGAACGTGAAACCAAGAGCGACGAGCGTCAGCAAGAGCGCCGGAAGCATGAACTGTACAAACGAAGCCGGATCGTTTCGCACCTTCGTCTCGGCCTCCGCGGCTGAGACCCATTCGAGTAGTTTCCGGCGCGAGATCAATTGCCGGTAAAGCGCTCGCACGATCGCATCGCACATCAACCACGTCTGGTGCGGCAGGAAGACAAACGAGAGTGCGATCTGTGCGGTGTTGGTGCGAAAGTCGCCCCAGATGCTCCAGAAGTGGCTGGTCCATGCGATGCCGCGCGGGTGCATCAACAGGCCCGTGGTCACGTGCAGGTAAACAGGGAAAGCGATGACCAGAAAAACAAAGAAGCTCCAGAGCCACGGCGAACCGGGAAACAACGTACACGACGCGACGAGCCAGACGAATAACGACGGCGCAACGAGGCTGCGGCGCAGGTTGTCGAGAATTTTCCAACGCGCGATCGCCGGTAGTACGTTGCGAACTTTTTTGCCTTCGCCGTCAGGCACGTAGGGAAAGAGCCAGCGCGCGATTTGCCAATCGCCGCGCGTCCAGCGATGCGAACGTTTCGCGTAAGCTTCGTAAGAAGCCGGGTAGTCGTCGAGTAGCTCGATATCAGTTGTGAGAGCGGCGCGCGCAAACAACGACTCGAACAGGTCGTGACTCAGCAATGAGTTCGCGGGTACGCGATTCTCGAGTGTCTGTTGAAACGCGTCGACGTCGTATAAACCCTTGCCGGTAAAACTTCCTTCGCCGAAGAAGTCCTGGTAAACGTCGGAGACTGCGGTCGTGTAAGGATCGATTCCCGTGTAGCCGGAAAAGGTCTGGACAAACTTCGAACGCGACGCGCTTGCCAGGGAAATGCTGACGCGTGGTTGCAGGATGCCATAGCCGTGGGTGACGCGGTTGGTCCCCGCATCGATCACCGGTTGATTCAGCGGGTGAATTGCCGCGCCGACGAGCGTGCGCGCCACATCACGAGGCAGTTGAGTGTCGGAGTCGAGCGTGATTACGTAGCGGATTTTTTTCAGTAGCGCATCGTCGGCAGTACGCACGAGAAAACTGGTATCCTGCGCGCCGCGTAACAGACGATTGAACTCCTCGAGTTTGCCGCGCTTTCGTTCCCAACCCATCCACCTATTTTCGCCTGCGTTCCACTGGCGCTTCCGGTGGAAGAGATGAAAACGTTCGTTGCCATGTTTGCGATTGAGTGCATCGATGCCGCTCTGAGCGATCGCGAGCAAGTGGGAATCGGTTGGGGTTTCTTCAGCCTCCGCGTCCGGAAAGTCACTTAGTAATGCGAAGTAAAGGTGGTCATCCTGATTCGCAAGATAGTGGACCTCGAGTCGCTCGACCAGTTCTTGAACCTGCGATTCGCCGAGAAAGATCGTCGGCACGACGACGAACGAGGTCGCGTTCTCGGGAATGCCTTCAGACGTATCCATTCGCGGTAACAGTCGCGGCGGAAAGAAGTGCGTCAGATCAAAGTTGAGAACGGTTAGAGCGAGATCGCTGGCGGGTATCAGTGCCAGAAATGCAGCCAGCACGAGTATGGACCAACCGGCGCCGCGGGCATACATCGTGAGCATCAGGAGGCCCACGATCAGCAGAGTCAAAAATATGAGTGTGTCGAGATACGTGCTCGTCGCGTGTCGCAATAGAAAGCGGCGCAGGCGTTCGCCGGGACGCGGTTGATAATTAAACTTCGCTTCCAGGAGCGTCAGTCCGTTATCGATGAGGTAATAGCCGACGTGTCTGCCCGGGCCGGGCTCGTCTTTCTTTTCGGCTGCGAGATCGACGGCCGCTCGTGCGATCTCGAGTTCGCTGAAGCGAGTTCGCTTGCTGATTCTTTCAATAACGTGCCGGTAGCGGTCACGCGAGGCAAACTCCATTCGCGAATACACCCCCGCGGGATCGTTTCCCAGCAGCGGCTCGATCAAACTGACTTTTTCGAAGAAGTCGTTCCAGTCGAGCGTCGAGAGCAGACGCATGCTGGTGATGATGTTGCCGACCGTGACCTGTGCCGCCGCTTGTCGCTGGTGTTCGGCATGAATGATCTGTTCGACGCTTGCGCCTTGTTTCGCGAGTTGCTTTTCGATCCAGTCCATTACCGGCATCACCGAAGGATGCTGTTCGCGGAGTCGCTGCACGAGTTGGACCAGGAAGGTTTCGCGTACTTC
>JBKPJP010000240.1:0-5989 GCA_046730735.1 Acidobacteriota bacterium
GAGCAGCGCTGCGGCCGAAGAGTTGCGGAAGGCGGGGTTGCCGGAGTTGACCGTGTCGGCGCCCGTCTTCTGCTCGCTCCACAGGTAGAGGTCGCCTTCGGGCCTGCGCGCGGCCAGAGGGTCGAGCGTCGCCTGGTGCGCGCCTTTGTAGAAGAGCTTCGGCAGTGACTCTTTCTCCGGACGCCTGACCGCTACCGTGTCGCGGTTGATGATCTGCGCGACGTACGAGTCAGAGTCGTTCATGTCGCCGACCAGGATCGCCTGAGTCGGACAAACAACCACGCAGGCCGGCTCGAGTTGCATGTCGATGCGATGCGCGCAGAAGTTGCACTTCTCGGCGGAATGATCTTCCGGGTTGATAAAAATCGCATCGTAAGGACACGCCGCCATGCACGCCTTACAGCCGATACAGATCGACTTGTCAAAATCGACAATGCCGTCAGCGCGTTTGAACATCGCCGTGGTCGGGCACGCCGTTACGCAGGGCGCGTGCGCACACTGATTGCAGCGCGTCACCTGGTGAGCCCGGCGCGCTTGCGGAAAGACCCCGATGTCGACGTGTTTGACGTAAGTGCGCGTGACGGAAAGCGGAACGAGATTTTCCGACTTGCAGGCGGTTGTGCATGCATGGCAACCGATGCAGCGTGTGTGGTCAATTACCTTGGCCCACTGAATCGGGTCCGCTCGTTCCATCATAGAAGCTCCTGTGGAGAAGCGAGACTATAACATTTCCGCCGACGAGCGACATTGACAAATATCCGCCGGCCATACGACAGTAAGACGACTTACTTTGGAGGTCCTTGATGCGTCATAGATTTTTGCTTTTATTGCTGCTGCTGGTGACGAGCGCAATTGTGATTTCGTGTAATGCGACTAATAGGGCCAACCAGCAGAAAACCCAACTCGAGCCGCCAACGACCTACGCCGACGGCGCGCGTCGTATCACGATCCAGGAGCTCGACGCCTTGATGAAGAACAACGAGGCGGTTGTGATTGACGTTCGCAATCAGGCAGCGTACGACTCAGGTCACATTCCCGGCTCGAAACTCATTCCTGCGGGCGAGATCCTGAACCACGTAAGCGAGCTGCCGCACGACAAGTTGATCGTGACGTACTGTTCTTGACAGCAGGAACATACGTCCGCCGGTGCGGTGGTCGCTCTCAAATCAAAAGGTATTAACAACGCAGCAGCGTTGCTGGGTGGGTTCAATTTGTGGCAACAGGAAAAGAGGCCGATCGATAAGAAGTAGAACTCACTAGGTTTGCGGTACAACTTGCGTCACGAGCGCCGGCAGCGGCGTCACCGCGCGCGCCGCGGGTACGCAAAGCACGGGACAGGGAGCGTTTCTAATAACTCGCTCAATCTCTGATCCCAATACCTGGCTATTCCCAAACAACGATCCATGAACTGCGGTGCCGATCACAATTAGGTCGGCATCAATCGCGGCCGCGAGCTTGACGATCTCCTGGTAAGGTTTGCCCTCCGCGATGTGTGTCACCGCTCCGCCGCCACCGCGTGCCAGGTGCGCCATGCGCTCTTCGACGTAACTTCGCAATCGTGTCAGCGCCGCGAGCCCTCCTTCCGGAAACATCGCCGAGATCTGTTCGAAGTAGTCGCCAATCACATAAATCGCGTGAAGTTCGGCGCCTAATTGATTCGCCATCTGCGTTGCGAGTTGTGTGGCGGCGACTGACGACGGGCGGAAGTTGGTTGCGAGTAAAACTCGCTTCAATCGAATCTCGTGATCCGTGACGAAATCTCGCTGCGGCGGCCTAACAGCCAACACCGCGCACGGCGACTCCGCCACGATGTCCTCCGCGATGGAACTGCCGAAAGCGCGTGACAATCGATTGCGGCCACGCATCACGACTGTTGTCAAATCGACGTCGTGATCCACTGCGCCCTGTGCGATCTGACCGGCGGGTTCGCCGTCGACTAAGATTGGTTCGGTATCGACGCCGTTCAACAGTCGATCGGCCAGCATCTCATTCACTTGCGACTGCAAATCGGCGGAGGTCTTCGCGTCCTGCACATTGAACAACAGGACGCGTCCACCACCATGTCGCGCAAACGCGGCCGCGTACTTCAGTGCCGCCTGCGCATTCGGGGAGAAATCTGTAGGGAACAGAATGTTTCGAAACGGAAACATTATCCGAACACTATCACCACCCTCTCGACGCTGTAAATTGCGCGATTAATTTTGAGAATTATCTCTGCGGTCCTCTGCGTATCTCTGCGAACTCTGCGTTGAAATAGGCTTTGAACGCAGAGACCACAGAGATACGCAGAGGACCGCAGAGAAAGCATAAGCATTTACAAGGCAGTGACTTCCATGCCAAACTCCGCAAGCTTTCCTACAGCAAGTAACAGTAATCTGAATCCACTTCCGGAGGCGACATCTTGCTTCAAGGAATTTTTCGTACCAAGAGTCTTGACGAGATTCTGGCCAGCATTGGCGGCCCGCAGTTTGAGCTAAAACGCACGCTTACGGCATTCAGCGTCACGCTGATTGGCATCGGCGCGATTATCGGCGCTGGAATCTTTGCCACTGTCGGCACCGCCGCCTCCGGGACCGCCGAACGCGCCGGCGCTGGTCCATCGTTGATGCTCTCATTTGTCGTTACGGCAATCGTCTGCGGTTTTACTGCGCTCTGTTACGCCGAACTCGCCTCGATGGTTCCGATTTCCGGGTCGGCTTATACCTATTCTTACGCGACACTCGGCGAACTCGTCGCGTGGATCATCGGTTGGGACTTGATCATCGAGTATGCAATCGGCAACGTGGCGGTCGCGATTAGTTGGGCCGAATTTTTCAATCGCCTGCTGCGCAATCTCGGCATTCACGTTCCTGACTGGCTGACGCAGAACTATCGCACCGCTACTGAAGAAACACTCGCCGCTGCGCCGCACATATTCGGATTTCCAATCGTCTTCAACATTCTCGCGTTTGGGATCGTGGCGCTGATTACCGTCGTGTTGGTTTGGGGTATCAAAGAATCCTCAAACTTCAACGCGGTCATGGTGATGATCAAGATTCTCGTGCTGCTTTTCTTTATCGGCCTCGCTCTTTACTACGTTTCACCGGCAAAGATGCAGGAGAACTGGCATCCTTTCCAACCGCAGGGTTGGTTCGGCACGTTAACTGGAGCGGCAGTCGTCTTTTTCGCTTACATCGGGTTCGATGCCGTCAGTACTGTTGCGGAAGAGACGAAGAATCCGAGTCGAGATCTGCCCGTCGGCATTATCGCTTCACTGATTATTTGCACGATTTTGTACGTGCTGGTCGCAGGTGTGTTCACGGGTATGGTGCCGTGGGAAACGGTGCGAAGCTGGACTTCAGCGCAACGCGGCGAGTCGTTGACGATGGCGTTGGAGACAGTGGCGCCGCAGGCGTTGTGGCAAAACACTGTCATCGCATTTGGATCGGTGGTCGCGCACACGGCGGTGTTGCTGGTGTTTCAACTCGGACAACCGCGCATCTTCTTCTCGATGGCTCGTGATGGACTGCTGCCGTCGGTATTCGCGAGTGTTCACCCGAGATTCAAGACACCACACGTCACGACGATCCTGACCGGCGTTGCTGTCGGCGGTATTGCTGCGTTCGCGACTGTGGACGAGATGGTGAGCTTGACCAACATCGGCACTCTCTTCGCGTTCATTCTCGTCTGTGTTGGCGTGATGGTCTTGCGACACAAAGATCCGGGACGGCCACGGCCGTTCAAAGTGCCGTTGGGGCCCTATTTGTTGCCCGGTTTGGGTGCGCTCTCCTGCGCGCTGCTGATCTATTTCCTGCCGGAAGGTTCTTACTGGCGATTCGTCGGCTGGCTGATGCTGGGATTGTCGGTCTATTTTTCTTACGGCTACACGCGCAGCGCGGTCGGTCAAAAGCTCGGCCGCCCGGCGCGCACGCCCACCGGTCTGAAGCTCGCGGCGGTCTGTTTCATCCTCGTGGCGGTTGGCCTCTTTGTAATCCCGCATGATGTCGCCCCGCGCGAGCTATTCTCGGAAGCATTTGACGCGAGTGCCGAGAAGCATAATCAGACGTTGTATGGTTTACTAATAATCATCCTCGGCCTGGTTGGCGCCGCCCTCGGAATTGCCTTGGGCACGCCGAAAACGAAAGAAGTTTAGCCACAGATTACACGGATTTTTACGGATGAACGCTTTACCAATCATCATCGGCGCGCTTTGCGTGATCGCGATTTCGTATCGCTACTACTCGGCTTTTATCGCGGCGAAGGTGCTGGCGCTCGACGATTCGCGGCCGGTGCCGTCGCAGACGATGTACGACGGCCATAATTATTACCCGACCAACAAGTGGGTGTTGTTTGGACATCACTTCGCGGCGATCTCCGGGGCGGGGCCTTTGATTGGACCCGTGCTGGCAGCGCAGTTTGGATTTTTGCCGGGACTGTTGTGGCTCGTGATCGGCGTGTGTCTCGGCGGCGCCGTTCACGACTTCATGATCCTTGCGGGCAGCGTTCGTCGCAAAGGAAAGTCGCTCGCCGAGATGGCGCGCACGGAGATTAGTCCACTTTCAGGACTGGTCGCGGGCGTCGCGATCCTCTTCATCGTGGTGATTGCACTGGCCGGACTCGGCCTCGTCGTCGTTAATGCTTTAGCCGAATCTCCGTGGGGAACTTTCACGGTTGCCTTTACAATTCCACTCGCACTGCTGATGGGTCTTTACATGTATCGCTTCCGCAAAGGAAAGATTGTCGAAGCGAGCATCATCGGCATCGTCGGATTGCTGTTCGCCGTTTATCTCGGTGGCCGTATTGCTGATTCTTCTCTTGCTCACGCGTTCACGCTTTCGCGCAACAGCCTGATCGTGATCATGGCGGCTTACGGCTTCATCGCGTCGGTGTTGCCGGTGTGGATGTTGCTCTGCCCGCGCGATTATCTGTCGTCGTATTTGAAAGTCGGCACGATCGCGTTTTTGATTCTCGGTGTGATCCTGGTCCACCCGAACCTGAACATGCCGGCGTTCACTCCTTTCACTGCGGGCGGCGGACCGGTCATCCCCGGCAAACTCTATCCGTTTGTCTTCATAACAATCGCCTGCGGAGCGATCTCCGGTTTCCACGCGCTCATCTCGTCCGGCACGACGCCGAAGATGATCGCGAAAGAGTCGGACACGCGCATGATTGGTTACGGCAGCATGTTGATGGAGGGCGTGGTAGGAGTTGTCGCCCTTATCGCCGCAACTTCTTTGTTCCCCGGTGACTACTTCGCCATCAACACCGCCCAAAAAACTGACGCACAGAAGGCCGCGTACGTTCAGATGGTCGACTCGCACACGGCCCAGGGCTTCAACCTGCAACCGCAGGAGATCGATCGACTCGAACAGGAATCAGGCGAAAAGAACCTGCGCGGACGCACCGGCGGCGCGGTCACGCTCGCGCTCGGCATCGCGAAGATCTTCGACGGTATACCCGGACTCCGCGGTTTCATGAAGTACTGGTATCACTTCGCGATTATGTTTGAAGCGCTGTTTATCCTCACGACGATCGATACGGGCACGCGTGTCGCGCGGTTTTTGGTAGGCGAATTTGGCGGGCGTTTTTACAGGAAACTCGAAGAGCCAAACTGGCTGCCCGGCTCTGTCGTCACCTCCGCCCTCGTCGTAGCGGCCTGGGCGGCGTTCATCTGGTCAGGTTCGATTTCGACGATTTGGCCGATGTTCGGCATCGCTAATCAACTGCTGGCCGCGGTGGCTTTGTGCGTAGCGACAACGATTGTGATCAATTCAGGCCGTGCGAAGTACGCGTGGGTAACGATTCTGCCGCTGTCGTTCGTCAGCACTACGACGCTCGTGGCTGGTTTCAAGTCAATCACCGACATTTTCTGGCCTTTAGCGCAAAAACCGGAGACATCCGTGCAGGGACTCATCAACACCGGCCTCACCGCAATCATCATGTTTGCCGCCGTGATCATCATGTTCGACTCGATCCGGCGCTGGCTGGGCACCCGAAACCACCCTCAGAT
>JBKPJP010000241.1:0-5509 GCA_046730735.1 Acidobacteriota bacterium
CCTCAATCCTGCCCGTTTCACTCTCCGGCTTTGGTTCAAATCAAAACGCTAACATCCTATCTATCCGCATCAGCTCTCGGCATCATTGCCGCTGTAACCGGTTACGCCTTCTGGGACTCGGGCATCTTGCCTGCTTACAACCTCGCCAAACCTGAGCCATCGATCGCGGCTTCTGTCCTTGTCGCATATGCACTCGCGTTGGCGCTGACAATCAACCGCTTCGGCCTGCGGCGTTCGTGGCGTTGGGTTCTCATTAGCGCAGTGTTCGTGACCGGCGCCGGTATCGCGGGCTTTCAGATCCTGAATCTCGATCTGCTGCTGTTCCCTATGCTTCTCAGTGGCAGCTTGTCTCTGCTGCTCGTGCAGCTCAATCGACTTTGGACTCTCGATCGTCAGTTAACACGCACACTCTTTAACTCTTCCACGGCCAATGCCGAAACAGAAGCAAACGCGCGACTCATGAGTGGCCTGAAGCTTCTGAACACAGTGTTGCCGCTCAGCGAAGCCGTGGTCTTTCGTTGCGACGACTCAAACTTCCTCGAAGCGGTTGCGCGTTTCAAAGGCGCCGCACCGAATGCACAGGACCCGCGCCGTAATTCCGTCTGGCGCGAAGGCATCCAACTCTGTCAGCGCGCCGCAAAGACTGGGAAGCTGGTTACTGAGGCGCCTGGTCAGAAGTCAGCCACGGTCGCCGTACCTCTACTTCACGAAGGTGAAACTGCGGGTGTATTGCTGATTCGCTTAGCTTCAGAGTTCTCGGCGGAGGACACAGCATTGCTTGAAGCCGTCGGTTCTCAGTTCGCGCGCAACCTGGAGCGCGAGAGTTTTGCCAACAGCCCGTCGCGTACACAGTCACTCAGTTTCTTTTCACACGGCGGCGGCAGGAGAAAGCTCGACGCGCTCAATGTTCTGAAGGCCGTAACGGTCGAGCAGCGTTGTGAGGCCAGCACGCTCTTACACATCGACGATGGCGTCGCGATTGCTTATCTGGATGGAACGCTGGCGCTCGTCAATCCCGCGTTGTTGAGTTTTGCGGGGCTCACTCTGTTGCAAGTCGCAAAACTGGACCTGTTCGACTTACTTCCCAACTTCCGCACCGACATCTTTGACGAACCTGAAATTGCCGTGCGAAGAGTTTTGCAAACCGGCGTCGACTATGAAGGCGAGCTCAACTTCGAAGCGAAGAGCCAGATACTTAACCTTCGCATCTCACTGCTTCGCGAGCCTCAATCCGGCAAGGCGATCGGAATCGCAATTCACATTAAAGATCTGACCGCGACGAAAGAGTACGAGAAGTTAAAGAGCGACATGATCTCGCTCATGTCACACGAGTTGCGCACGCCGCTGACGAGCATCAATGGTTTTGCGGAGTTGTTGACTGCGGATGAATCGATACCGCCGCAGGCGCGTGAGTTTGTATCGATCATCGCCAACGAATCACAGCGGATGTCGCGCATGATCAATACATTTCTTTCCGTAACGCAGTTGCAGCGCAAGGACAAGCAGGAAGTGTTGAAGATTCCGCTGCGTCTCGATGAAGTCGTGCGCGAGACGATTGTTTCGCTGCAACCGGTCGCAAAGAAGAAACGCATCCGGCTGATCGAACAACCGGCGCATCGCATTCCTCCAGTCGCAGCCGACAAGAGTTTGATCACGCAGGCAGTAAAGAACCTAGTGAATAACGCGATCAAGTACAGTCCGGAACGAACAACGGTCACTGTTTCGACAGCGCTCGAAGCCGAAGCAGTGCGAGTTTGTGTTGAGGATCGTGGGTTTGGCATTCCGGCGGAGGCGAAGGAACGCGTATGGGACAAGTTCTACCGCGTGGTTCGTGAAGGGCAGGAGAAAGACGAGGAGTCGACGGGTTTGGGATTATCGTTTGTGCGTGAAGTTGTCGAGCAGCACGGCGGGCACGTCCAACTGGATTCGGAAGAGGGGCGTGGATCGAGGTTTAGTTTTACTCTTCCACGACTTTAGTTTCACGCAAAGACGCAAAGTGAAGACGCAAAGGCGCAAAGAAGAATTTCAGCGGCTTGCGTCTTCTTTGCGGCTTTGCGTCTTCACTTTGCGTCTTTGCGTGAAACTTTACACTCGATTTATCGTGCCGCGACAGTTTACAGCGCCGCAGATGCAGCGTTTGTCGTCTGAGTGAAGCGTTGATTCGTAATCAATCGTGATCTCTTCGCCCGGATCTATGTCGCGGAGGGCGATGAACAGAATGTGATCGTAAAGGACCTGCATAAACGCATTGGGTGCACAGGAATGATTTATGTAGTGGGTGCCATTTCCGCCGCGACTACCGTCCAGACTCCAACGGCTGTTCACTTCACAAATCCGCAGCATCTTGCGATGGGCTCGCCGGCGAGCTTCAGCATTTGAGATCTTCTCACCGGCGTATTCAGCGATCTTGCGTCTTTTCTTGAAGGGGATCGTGGCGAAGCAGCCTCTGCCGTGTATCGGCGAAGACTTGACTGCCAGACCTTGCGCCAGCTTCATTATTTGATTTTGAAAGTGCGTGCGATCAGATCGGTTTGATTACGAATCCGGCTTAACTTGTCGCGCAGGCCAGTAAAGCGCAGCGCGTAGATCGTGCGGCTGTCGACCTGCAAGTAGTAGGTGCGACCCAGCATGGGCTTGCCGGTGCGAACGAATTCATAAGACATCGTGACGCCATCGAGCCGGCCATTGAATGTCTCCTGCTTGCCTTCGACGAAGCCGGGCAGATAACGCAGTTTCAGATCTTGATCGCGGGTCGCGAGTTGGCCGGGGGTAGTTCCCGGATCAACGATCTCTTTGCGAATGGTCAGGTATCCGTCGAGGCGGTCGCCGTAGACAAACTCCGGGTGTTCGCGAGCAGTGTCAGGATCCGAAATGGCCTTCCACGTTGCCGAGGGCAGTTCGAAACTGTAATCAATTTTGTCGTGAGTATAGAGCTGTTGCGCCAGCGCAACCGGCGCCGTTAATCCGAGCAAAATCAAAGCAAAAGCCAGAATCCGTCGCATTACCCCTCCAAGGTTCTTCAGATGATTCCAATGAGCTTCGTCGTTGCTCAAATAGATATTTCAGTCCCTGAGATGATCTTCTTCTGAATCCCAACAAGCGTTTCAATCCCGCGCGACGCGAGGGTAACGAGTTCGTCCATTTGCGAGCGGCTGAAGGGCTCGCGCTCCGCGGTCCCCTGCAACTCGATAAACCTCCCGTCACCGGTACACACCACATTCATATCGACTTCGGCACGCGAGTCTTCGTCATATTTGAGATCCAACAGCGGCGTGTTGCCTACGATGCCCACACTAATGGCTGCCACGTGATCGGTAAATATCGAGCGCTGGATTTTGCCCAACTTGAGCAAGTGCTTACTCGCTAAAGCAAAGGCGACGTAGGCGCCGGTTATTGCGGCAGTGCGTGTACCACCGTCAGCCTGCAACACGTCGCAGTCGATCGTGATCGTGCGCTCGCCGAGCACTTTCAGATCGGCGATGGCGCGCAGGCTCCTACCGATCAGGCGCTGTATTTCATGAGTGCGACCTGAAGGACCACCGCGCCCGATCTCTCGCGACGTGCGCGTTTGGGTCGCGCGCGGCAACATCGCGTATTCGGCAGTCAACCATCCCTGACCGGAGTTCCGCAAAAAAGGCGGCACGCGGTCCTCGAGTGATGCGGAGCAAACGACGCGCGTGTTGCCCATCGTGATTAGCACGGAACCCTCCGCATACGGCAGGAAACCGGGCGTGATGCAAACTGGACGCAATTCGTCGGGAGCGCGTCCGTCAGTGCGTGCGAAGCTCATCGTGTCCCCAAATTTCTACAGCTTCAAGAATGGAAGGAGCTGAACCCAGGAATCGTTCGGCTACTTTAGCAAATCTCTCGGCTGCGTCGGTTACATAAAAGTGGTCGAGATCATCACAGAGTTGTCGTTCCTGGTAAAGGCCGAGCGCGTCTTCGTGCGTTAGGTCGGAACTTTCCAGGAGCGACTCGACGTCGCGGGCGGTGGCAGCGCCGGAGTCGATCAGTTTCACTTCCCTGCCCACTGTTTCGCTGATGATATCTCTCAGAATTGGATAATGCGTACAACCGAGCACCAGAACGCTTAGTGTGCTTTCGTTGAGTCCGCTCAAATAATCGCGCGCGACGCTACGCGCTACGTCTGAGTTGGCCCAACCTTCTTCGGCCAACGGCACAAAGAGCGGGCAGGCTCGTTCAATAACCTTCGCCGCGCCATCCATGCTCGCGATCGCTTTCGCGTAAGCGTGACTTTGCACAGTTGCTTCAGTGGCGATGACGCCGATGTTTCCACCCTGCGCAATTTCGACCGCGGCGCGTGAGCCGGGTTCAATTACACCAATCACCGGAACGCGGATCGCTTGTCGAATCGCCGGAAGGGCGAGTGCGGAGGCGGTGTTGCAGGCTACAACGAGCAACTTGACTCCGTGCGCCGCGAGGAATCTCGAGTTTTCGACTGCGTAGCGTTCGACTGTCGCGAGTGATTTTGTGCCGTAGGGGACACGCGCGGTGTCCCCGAGATAGACGAAACGCTCGTTTGGCAAACGCTCGTGCAGGGCGCGATAAACTGTTAGTCCACCAACGCCGCTGTCAAAGATTCCGATGGGACGGTTGCGATCCAAGAGGCCTATTCGAAGATCTCCGAAACTTTTACTCGGAAGCCGGGCACGGTGTCATCGACCAGTTCGTCAGTCTCGCGCAGGATTCTTCTATCACTTAATGACGAGATCACTTCGACTGTCCGACGTCGAGGATTCACCAGCCATACCGACCTTGTGCCAGTTTCTAACCAAATGGTTAGTTTCTGTTCGACCATGCCTCTTCTATCGCCGGGAGATAACACTTCAATGGCGAGATCTGGTGGACCAGGGTAATAGCCGTCCAAATCCATCTCACGATCTTTCGAGACGAATGAAACATCAGGACCCAGAACAGTATCGGGATCACTTTCAAGGTGATAGCCTGATTCGGCAACAACTTCGCCAAGTCTATTGGCCCTAACGTGTTGCAACAGAAGCATAGTGAGGTTGGCGGCAACCCGCCCGTGTTGACGCTTTGGAACTGGCATTGTGAGGAGTTCCCCTTTAATAAGTTCGTGACGATGTGAGTCGTCGTCCAGGTTCATGAATTCTTCCGCGGTCATCAAGTGAGTTTGAGTTGTGCTCATAGCGTGCTCTGGGTCTCGAAGGGAGTGAGGGACTCCCGCAATTGAATATGGTGGAGGCGCCGAGAGTTGAACTCGGATCCAAAAACCAACACCGAAGGACTCTACATGCTTATTCGCTTCTCTTTCTTACCAGGCGAACCTGATAAAAATTCGCCCAATGTCGAGTCAGTGAAGCGACAAGACCTCGACACGAGCTAGCCCGACTTTATCTCGCCCGCTGCCACGGACCGAAGCAGCAGGCCAGCTCATCTAAGTGACATCTCACTCCGCGCGCATGAGCAACTTGCGGCGAGACGCTCGGTGCTTAATTAGGCAGCGAGAGCCAATTCATTGTTGGCA
>JBKPJP010000242.1:0-3126 GCA_046730735.1 Acidobacteriota bacterium
ATTTTGCCCGGAGGGATGATCGCTGATCGCGTAGTCGTTTTCTGCAATCAGCAATGCCGTAGTTTACGTCATCTTCGAGAATTTCTTCATCTATGATCGATATGTCCATGTCGGGTCTTACTGCAACCTCCCAAAATCAACATAGATAAACTGTCCCGTACTCACTTCCGTACCGGCTGAAGGATTCTGTTTCAAAACTCTTCCTTCGCCGCGTGCTTCCAGTTGCAAACCGAGCTGCGCGCAAGTCCGGGCGACGTCGCGCACGCTACGCCCACGCAGGTCAGGCATAAGAATCGCCTTTTTCGTCGCGACTGCGTAGACAACTTCACCGCCTCGGCCCCCGTTGTTATCCACGGTCGGCATTGTGGCTTGCCGCTGCTGCTCCGACTGCATCTGTTCTTCTCGCAACTTAGCGACGCGTTCCGGATTGTCGTTGACCTGCGCGATCAACTGCGGTACTGACTTCGTTTCGATGTCAGGCTCGACACCGAGTGCGGGCAGGATCTGTTCGGCAACTTCGCGAAAGATCGGCGCGGCGACGTCGCCGCCGTGATACGCACCGGCAGGTTCGTCAATCACGACGATGATCACGACCTGTGGATTACTCACTGGCGCGAAGCCTACAAACGAGCCGACAAACTTCGTCGATGAGTACGTCTTCGTTTTCGGATCGATCTTCTGTGCGGTGCCGGTCTTGCCTGCCGCTGAGTAACCATCCAACTGCGCTTTCTTCGCGGTGCCGTTCAACGTCACGCCTTCGAGCATGCCGCGCAAAGCGATCGCGGTCTCGGCGCTGATCACCCGTCGCTGTTCCGGCTCCGCACGATAAACGACTGTTCCATCTCCACTGCGAACCTCGCGAACGAGGTGTGGCGCAACTCGCACGCCGTCGTTGGCGAGTGCGCCAAACGCAGCGACCATCTGCACGGGTGTCACCCCAACTTCCTGACCAATAGCGATCGATCCGATCGACGACGGCTGCCAGCGTTCCACTTTCCTCACGATGCCGACCGTCTCACCCGGCAATTCGATCCCGGTCTTCGAACCAAAACCGAACCGCTTGATGTAGTCGTACATCGTTTCGTCGCCGACGCGCAGGCCGAGTTTGATCGCGGCGATGTTGCTCGATTTCGCGAGCGCTTCGATAAGCGTCAACGAGCCGTATGGATGATGATCGTGAATCACCCGTCCGGCTATGGTGATCGCGCCCATCTGGCAGTCGATGTGATCTTCGGGCTTCGCGAGTTTCTTCTCGAGCGCTGCTGAGAAGGCGACGATCTTGAACGTCGAACCGGGTTCGTAAATATTCTGTAGTGCCCAGTTTGATCTGGTTTCCGGTTTGGCTTCGGCAACTCTGTTGGGATCGAACGTGGGCGCGTTTGCGAGCGCGAGGACGTCGCCACTGCGCGGATCGAGCACGATCACAGTGCCTGACTTCGCGCGCGAACGTTGCACTGCGCTCTGCAGCGCCTGCTCGGCGAGATACTGGATCGATTGATCGATCGTCAGAACAACTGTCTGTCCGGGCTTCGCTGCGATCTCATAACTCTCGTACGCTTTGCCGTTCGCGTCCTTCTCGATAAAGAGTTGTCCCGGCTCGCCCGAGATCTTTTGGTTGTACGACTGCTCGACACCGCCGAGACCTTGTCCATCGAGTCCGACATAACCAAGGACGTGCGCCGCGAGTGAACCGTTCGGGTAAAAACGTTTGGGCTCGAGTTGCGAATGTATTCCTGGCAGGTTCAGCGCGGTGATCTTACCCGCGAGGTCTGCGTCCAAACGTCGTGCGATCCAGATGAATCGTCGTTTCTCGTCGAGAGCTCCGCGAAAGTCTTTCGCCAGATCAGACTCTTTTAGCTTCAGGATCTTCGCGATCTGTTGTGCGCTATGGTCCAACGTCGCAGCATCGAGTCCTTCGGGATCGAGGAAGAGTGAAACTGTCTGCACGCTGCGCGCGAGTTCGGCCCCGTGCCGGTCGAGCAGCTCGCCGCGTTGCGGGCTCGTTTCGATCGCATTCTGTTGTTGCTGGCGGGCACGATTGGCGAGACTGTCGTATTGCGAGAATTGCAGGTAGACGAGCCGGGCGGAAACTACAAACATCCAGAAGCCAATAAAAGCCGCGACGAAAAGCGCGCGGCCTGCTGATACATCGGGTCTGGATTTCGATCGAGCGACGAGGCGTGCCAACATCACCTACTTGAATCCCTTCATGACCAGTAGCGTGATGAGGCCGCTTTTCAGTTTTTATCGTGAATTACTTATCCGTGTTCATCCGTGTTCCGATTTGCCCTGGTCGCGCCGGTTGTAATCCGAGCCGGCGTGCGGCGGGCTCGAGTTTGTCCGGCGCGATCACCCGTTCCTTTTCGAGAGCGAGTCGCTGGTTTTCTTCCAGCAGTCGCTTGCGCTCGGCGCGCAAGCTTTCGTGTTCGTACCCGTACTGCACGGCGGCGAAGTGTTGCTTAGCGGCAAAGACAAACCCGCCCGCCAGGACCAATCCGCAGAACAACAACAGCCCGAGTCGCGACAGCGCGGTCGTGTCTCGACTGCGATGAATCTTTGCGTTGAGTTGATGCTCAGGAAAACGTTTCATCTTCGTGGTCGTCCTATAACTTTCTACACGCTCGAAGCTTTGCACTGCGTGCGCGTGGGTTCTCTTCAACCTCGCGGTCCGTTGGCGCCACCGGCCGGCGCGTCAACACTTCCACAACCTTGCGCGCGCCGCATTCACAAACCGGCAAACGTGGTGGACATTCACAGTGCCCTGAAAGCTTTCTCAACTCGCGTTTGAGAATGCGATCCTCGAGCGAGTGAAAACTGATTCCTGCAAATCTTCCGTCGGGAATTAAAAGATCGACTGCTGACTCGACAAACTCTCCCAGCCCTTCGAGTTCGTGATTAACGGCGATACGCAGAGCCTGGAACGTACGTGTCGCCGGATGAATCTGATTCCGCTTGTGGCCGCCGGCAGCGAGTCGCACAAGGTCGGCTAACTCCGTGGTGGTCGTTATCGGCTTCCCTTGTTCGCGACGCTCGACGATGCGACGGGCGATGCGTCGTGAGTGTCGTTCTTCGCCGTATTCGAAAATGATTCTGGCAATTTCCGATTCGGGAAGTTGTTGTAGAAGA
>JBKPJP010000243.1:0-4396 GCA_046730735.1 Acidobacteriota bacterium
AAACAAGGTCGTGTGTTCGGCAGTGGTAAAGAATCCTCGCGTAACTGAGCAGGAGGTTGAAAATATAGCGGCGATGAGGACTGTTGCCGAGGAGGTGCTGCGACTCATCGCACTCAACCGTAGCTGGGCGCGGTCTTACCCGATCATTCACAACCTGGCGAGAAACCCACGCACACCCATCCCGACCGTGATGAACATTCTGCCCCGAATAAGGACCAAGGATCTCCTGAATCTCACCCAGAATCGTAACGTTTCGGAAGCCGTCCGGCGCCAGGCCTACAGACTTCAACACGCACGCGGCGGCGAGTGAAAGATCCCTCATTCCGTGAGCTATCTCACTCCTCCGCTCCGATGTGTCACGAGAATTTTACGAAAAGGTGAAGATTGTCCTTGACAGGTCACGTCTTAATCGTATAATTTCGCACCAACCCCAAATGCAAGGGTTATTGGATAGTTTGAAAACGCTGTTGACAGGTCGGACGGTGCGTTTAATTTATTTGCCATTATCTAAACCCGCATACGCGCCGCCCACACGAATCGTCGGACTTTGACGATCTCAGTTTGCACAGCCACCCTGTTTGCCCGACCCTTCCCGTTACGCTTTGTGCCCCGCCCGTTCTTTGAACTGGCGGGGTTCCCCTCTTTTATGGCACTGCTTTCATCGCCTTAGTGGCTTCAGCTTCGACAGGCACGGATTCGGGGCGAACCTCCTGGCCACACATGCGCGCAAAGAGTTGCTCGTATTGATCAACGACTGTTTCCCAGTCATAGTGCTTTTGTATGCGTTGTTGGGCTCGATTTCGGTAGGCCTGAACCAGCGATCCGTCTCGCAAAACCCTCTGTAATTTCTCGGCGAGATCGAATTCGTCGATGTACGGAACACCCGCGTCACCGACGACTTCTATGTTCTCGGGCGTCGCGAGGGTCAGGACACAGTTCCCATAACCCATCGCTTCGAGCAGCGCAGGATGAGTACCCCCGACTTCGGTTGTGTGAACGTAGCAGTACGCGTTCTGCTGAAGCGCGCGATAGTCCTGACCAAACACAAAACCGGTGAAGACGATTCTCTTATCGCCGCGTGCACTGGCTTTCAGACTATTAATGTATTGCTCGGCGTAAGGTGCATCGCCCACTATCAACAGACGATAGGCAGTGCGCACTTTCTTAAAAGCCTCAATCACCAGATGGGCATTGTTCTCGGGCTCGAGCCGGGAAACGTACAAAACGTATCTGTTTGGTTCCACTCGCCATTTGCGCACGAGTTCGCGATTGGGACGCCGTTCCACCTCACTGCCATAAGCAATCATCGTGGACCGCGCATTGTGACGTGCAAGGTAATAATCCTGGATCACCTGTGCGTCCGTGACCATTTCAGTTGGAAGCACGGTCGACAAATACTCGGCGAACCGGTAATAGCGGCGCGCGAGCCCACTCCACTTTTTACGTTTGTGCTCGAGGCCGTCAACATTGATCGCGACTGGTGTTCGGGAGAGCCGAAGAATGGGGCTAAACGGCGCATTCGCGCAGTTACAAATCAGTGCCGCGTCGTAGCGTTGTGAAACTGAGTGAATTGCGGAGAGGAAAGTGTGAACTACCGTATCGAAATACTTATGTCTGATCGTTGGCAGAACTTTTAACTTGACACCGTGGAATTCTAATTGTCTGGGCGAGACGTAGTGAGACCGGCAATAAACGGTGACATCGTGGCCGCGTGCGACCAGGCGTGTGGAAAGATGTTCGGCGAACGTTTCAAACCCGCCATAGCTGGCCGGAATGCCTCGAGTTCCGAGAATGGCGATTCGCATCGGACTAATAATTCGAGCAGCTTATCTGTTGAGCGATTCCCTCGCAAGAGCCGTGGTGGAGCAGGCTAATCGCGTTATAAACGAGGTCTATCCCATAAATGTGTCGAAGAAGTTTTTCAAGAAGGCAAAGACAAAGACGCAAAGAAGAGTCTGAATATCTTCTTTGCGCCTTTGCGTCGTCTTTGGACCTTTTGCGTGAAACTCGATCTACTTCTTGCCGGCTGCGGAGGCCTGGGAGTCATCGCCCTTAGGCCCGCGCGTATCGCGCTCACGAATACGTGCCGCTTTGCCGCGCAGACCGCGCAGATAGTAGAGCTTGGCTCGTCTCACACGACCTCTCTTTACGAGATCGATGTGGTCGATGATCGTTGCGTGCAGCGGAAAAATTCTCTCGACGCCCACGCCAAAACTCGTCTTGCGAACGGTGATCGTCTCGCGCGCGCCGCCGTGTTTGCGCGCAATCACCACGCCCTCAAAAGCCTGCAATCGCTCTTTGGTCTCGGATTCTTTAATCCGAACGTGCACGCGGACCGTATCGCCTGGCTGAAATTCCGGAATATTATTACGCAGTTGCGTTTGTTCAATCTTATCCAATCGGTTCATTGCTCGATGCTCCTTAAAATCCTTCGCTTTTATTCTTTCAGCAAGTCAGGACGTTTACGTCTTGTTTTTGCGATGGCTGCTTCCTTACGCCAACGTTCGATCTCCGCGTGATTGCCGCTTAACAATACTTCCGGCACCTTCATGCCTCTGAAGTCCGGCGGCCTCGTGTATTGCGGGTGGTCCAACAACCCTTCTGAAAACGATTCAAACACTGCCGACGTCTCACTACCCAGCGCTCCGGGCAATAAACGCACAACGGCATCTATCAACACCATCGCCGCCGGTTCACCGCCGGACAGTACGTAGTCGCCAATCGAAACTTCGTCTGTAGCCAACGCGTCGGCAACTCTTTCGTCCACGCCTTCGTAACGGCCACAAAGAAGTACGATTCGTGCTGCGCTCTGTGAAAGATCGCGGGCCAGCGCCTGGGAAAAAACCTGGCCCTGGGCCGATAACAAAATCACGCGTGTGTGGGCCGGAAAGTCTTCCTTTCGCGAAACTCCGGTTAACGCTTCAACACCGGCGAAGATGGGCTCGGGTTTAAGTATCATCCCGTCGCCACCGCCAAACGGCCGATCGTCAACGACGTGATGCTTGTCCACAGTCCACTGTCGCAGATCGTGCGCCAATACTTCTACCAGCCCGGCATTACGCGCGCGCCGCAAAATCCCACAATCAATCGCTTCGCGAAAGAACTCAGGAAAGATCGTGATGATATCGAAGCGCAGCATCTCAAAGATCTACAAATCCAAAAGCCCTTCCGGAGGATCGATGACGATCGTCTTCCGGGCGGGGTCGACTTCAACCACGATCGAATCGGCCAGCGGTATCAGTAGTTCCTTGCCGCTGTTGTCGGTAACCACCAGAATCTCGGCGCCGCCCGTCTTAAGAACTGACTTGACCTGGCCGATGCTGTCGTCGCCGACCTTAACTGTGCACCCTTCCAACTCCCAATCGTAGTAATGATCGGCGGGAAGCGTGACTCGTTCTGACTCCGGAACAGCGAACTCAAACCCGACTAATTCTTTCGCTGTTTCGACGTCGTCGTAACCCGACAATTTCAATACGACTCGATCGTTTTGAAACCAGTAATCCTCAAGTCGTTTAGTGCTTCGTTCACCGCTCGGCGAAACGAGCACCAGTTCATCAACGTCTTCAAAGCGTTCCGGAAAATCTGTTAAGAGTTCCGCGACGATCTCACCCTTAAGACCGCGAGGCTTGACCGCTCGAGCGATGATTACCAGTTCACTCGAAGCGGCGTCGTCCATCTGAATCACTCAACAATTTCCAGCAGGTAACGCCGGTTCTTCTTGGCTCCGGCAATGCGAGCCAAAGAGCGCAAGGCGCGAATAGTTTTGCCCTGCTTGCCGATGATCTTGCCCATGTCTTCGGGCGCGACACGCACTTCGATGAGCGTGGCTCCGTTGCGCTGTTCGACTTCGCGAATGTCGACGTTCTCACTGTCATCGACCAGCGCCTTGACGATCATCTCAATCGCGTCTCGCATGATTTTGAAAACTTACGCCTGGGCCTCACCGGAGGCAGCGTACTCCGCCTTCTTACTGGCTTTGATTAAGCGACTAACGGTGTCGGTAGGCTGTGCGCCCTTCTCGATCCAATAATTGACTCTTGTCAGGTTGAGTTTGATCTCGGCCGGATCGCGCGTGGGATTGTAGGTGCCCAGGTTTTCGAGATACGCGCCGTCGCGTTTTGACTGCTTCTCTTTTACAACCACACGATACGACGGGCTTTTCTTCGCGCCGGTGCGCATTAACTTAATCGCTAACATTATCGTCTTCTCTTCTTTCGCTTCTTTTTCAGCTTCTTTTTTGATGGTCCAGCCGGCAGAGACGGCAAAGACGGTAGTTCGCCTTCATCTCCGGCAAATCCGGCCATGTCAGGCATGCCCGTCATTTTCCTCAACATCTTGCTTTTCAATCCGCCACCGCCAAACATTCCGGAGTTCGAAAGCTGGCGCATCATCTGCC
>JBKPJP010000244.1:0-5210 GCA_046730735.1 Acidobacteriota bacterium
TTCTTGCCCTGAGTGTCTTCGCCCTCGACAAAGGTGCGCCCTAACAATGGGTTCACTCCGAAGACTTTGAAGAAATCCGCCGTGACACTGGTCATCGGCAACCGCTCGGGTTCACCTTCCCCGGTGAGATTGATAGCGGTCCGGTTGTAGAGTGCAATCGTTTCGAAGGATCGATTCTGATCGCGATAAGCGGCGAAGTCAGCTTGGGAGACTCCCCACGACGAGAGTCCGAGCTTCGGACTTGCCTGGACCATCAGGACCACGCGATCGGGATCACGAAACGGCAGCGGCCGCAGCAGAATGCTGTTCACGAGGCTGAAGATCGCCGTGTTAGCACCAATACCGAGCGCCAGCGTCACCACCGCAACCAGCGTCACCACCGGTTGCTTCAGCAGAATACGTGCGCCATATCGCAGATCCTGTAATAGAGTGTTCATCTTATTCACAACTCCATCGCTTAAGCGCCAACGGCGCCTGAGCGCCAACGGCGCGGGTTGAGCGCCAACGGCGCGGGTTGAGCGCCAACGGCGCGGGTTGAGCGCCAACGGCGCGGGTTGAGCGCCAACGGCGCTGCTTGAGCGCCAACGGCGCGGGTTGAGCGCCAACGGCGCGGAATATGAAAGCCAGGGGCAAGTGCGAAGCGAAGCGGAGCACGTCGCCCCTGGTACCAGCAAAATAAAGAGCCGCCAGCCCTGAAAGGGCGTAATACGTTTGCGCGAATTTCGGCCCTTCAGGCCTCAACGCGTCGGGGGTTTTCGCTACCAGGGGCGACGCGCTTCGCGCTTGCCCCTGGCTTTCATATTCCGCGCCGTTGGCGCTGGTCGCTATTCACGCCTGAGCGCTGCCAGCGGATCGATCCGCGTGGCGCGCCGGGCCGGGATGTAGCAAGCAAGAAAAGCAACGAGCAACAGCAACACCGGCACTCCCACAAACGTCAGCGGATCCCTTGCACTGACGCCGTAAAGCATGTCCGACAGAACACGTGTCACCGCACTCCCGATTGCTATACCGACAATCAAACCCACACCAGCCAGCAGCATTCCCTGTCGAATCACGAGCGTGAGCACGTCACCGGCCTGAGCGCCGAGCGCCATACGAACTCCGATCTCATGAGTGCGCTGGGCCACCGTGTAAGAGATCACTCCGTACAACCCGATACACGCCAGCACTAACGCGAGCGATGCAAACAAAGTGAGCAGCAACATCTGAAAGCGCTCGCGTGAAATCGCGGCCGCGAATACCTGGTCCATTGTCCGCACGTTTGAGACCGGCTGATCCTTGTCTACCGCCCAAACCGCTTCTCGTACCGCAGCGGCCAGAGCCGACGGATCACCTTTCGTGCGCACGAGCAGATCTTTCGGCGACATCCACGAGCGCCACTCCTGCGCGTACGGCACATAAAATTCCGGCAACTGTTCGCCGTAAAATCCTTGTTGCCGCACGTCGCCGACCACACCGACGACAACTGCCCACGGATTAGGCGAGTCGAGTGGTCCAATCTTCAGTCGTTTTCCGGTCGGATCCTCACCGGGCCAGAATTGCTCGGCGAGCCGGCGGTTGACGACCATCACGGGCGGCGAGTCTTTCGAGTCGCGCGAGTCGAAGAAGCGTCCACGCTGAAGCGGGATTTCGAGGGCGCGGAAATAGTCGGGGCTGACCACACGATAGAATGCGAACGGCAGATTCACGTCACTCGGATTAGTGCGGCCTTCGACACTGAAGCTGAATTTCATACCGCTGAACGACAACGGCATGAACGTGATCACTCCTGCGGATTCAACGCCGGGAATTTCCTCAACGCGTCTCAATAGCTCGTCATAAAATGCACGGCGTGCTTCCGGCTTCGCGTACTTCGGCATCGGCAGGACAGTTCGCATCGTCAGCACGTTGTTTGGGTTGAATCCGACGTCTACCTGGTTGAGCCGCTGGAAACTTCTGATCAGCAAACCGGCGCCGACGAGCAGCACTACGGCCAATGCGACCTCTGAGACGACAAGCATGCGACGCACGTAGCGACCGGAACTGCCGCCCGCCGCATCTCTCGCCGTTTCACTCAGCGCTTCTCCGGGATTCGCTCGCACCGCGTGAAGAGCAGGCACGACACCAAACACGATCGCAGTGAGCACAACCACACCGAGCGTGAACACAAGCACACGAGCGTCGATAGTCACCGACTGTAGTTTCGAGAGACTTGCGGGCAACAGTTTCGTAAGCGCCTCGACTCCCCAAACAGCGCCGAACACTCCGAGTAGTCCGCCGCCGATCGCGAGCAGCAGGCTTTCGAGCAGCAATTGTCGCGCGATGGTCCAACGACGAGCGCCCAGCGCCATGCGAATCGCGATCTCCCGGCGTCTCGCTGTCGCCTGGGCCAACAACAAGTTGGCGACGTTTGCACACGCAATCAACAGCACGAGACCCACGGCGGCAAACAGGATCAGCATCGGCCGGCGCAGATCACCGGTGTAATCACGTTGAAACGAATTGACGACGAAGCCCAGGCGTTCATTGGTTCGCGGGTATTCAGTAGCTAAGCGAGCGCCTATGGCTTCGACTTCGGCGTTGGCGCGCTGAGTAGTTATGCCGGGTTTGAGTCGCGCAATCCCGTGCAGGTAGTGATCGCCACGACCACTTGCCTCGCCCGGCTCCATGGCCCAAGGGATCCACAGCTCGCTTTCACGTATCGGGAAGAAAAAGGCCGGCGGCATTACACCAACAACCGTGTACGACTCGCCGTTGAACGTGAGTTGCCGATTGATTACGTTTGGATCGCGATTGAAACGTCGTTGCCAGAGTGCGTGACTCAAAACGACCACGCGATCCTGGCCGATTTGATCTTCCTGCGGGGCGAATGTCCGTCCAAGCACCGGCTGCACACCCAGCAAATCGAAGACGTTTGCGGTGACGACTTGTCCTTCCAAACGTTCCGGTTCGCCTTCGCCGGTGAGATTCATGCTCATGTCGCCGAACGCGCCGACGCCTTCGAAGACCTGATTCTGATTGCGCAGATCGAAAAAGTTTGCCGGCGCCATCTCATTGCGCGCGATCCCGAGATGCGGGCTGTGCTCCCAAATGGCGACCAGCGATTCGGGATTTTTGAACGGCATGGGCCGCAGCAAAACCGAATCAACGGCACTGAAGATCGCAGTGTTGACGCCAATGCCCAACGCGAGGGTTACGAGCGCAATCGCCGTAAACGCAGGGCGCTTCGCGAGCCCACGCAAGCCATAGCGAATGTCTGTGAAAATCCGTTCCATATCTGCGTCATCCGTGGCTATTCACTTCTAAGCGCTTCGAGTGGATCGACCTTCGTCGCGCGACGCGCCGGAATCCAGCACGCCAAAAGCGCAACGCCGATCAGCACAATCGCAATCACCGCAAACGTCAACGGATCGCTGGCGCTGATGCCGAACAACAAACCTTTCAACAGTCGTGTCAAAGCAAACGCACCGAGCAGACCTACTACGACACCGGCAAATGCGAGTCGCAGTCCCTGGCCCAGAATCATTCGCAGCACGTTGGCCGACTGCGCTCCGAGCGCGAGACGAATACCAAACTCATTGCGACGATTCGCGACGTTGAGCGACATCACGCCGTAGATACCGGTCAACGCGAGCAGCAATGCCGTGGCCGCAAAGCCTGCCAGCAGCGAGTTAGTTAACCTGGTAGTGACGAGTGAACGATCCATCGCCTGTTGAATCGTGCTCACTTTGAAGAGCGGCAGTTCGGGATCGAGCTTCGCGACTTCACTTCGCACGTTGGCGGCGAGGACAGTCGGATCTACCGAGGCACGCACGACGAGCATAGTCTCGCGGCGCACCCACTGGTTGTAAGGTCGATAAACGTACGGCCAGGCTTCTTCGTCGAGTCTTCGGTTCTTGACGTTCGGAACAACGCCAACGATCGTCAACCATGGACCATCGCCGATGCGCAGCCGTTTCCCGACCAGATCGCCTTGCGGCGAATACATGCGCGCTAACCTCTCATCGACGATCGCAACGGGCAGAGACGTCTGCGTATCAGAAGACGTAAACCCGCGGCCCTTGAGGACGGGCATTCCCATCGCGGCGAAATATCCGGGCGTTGAGCTTCGCAACCACGCGACTTTTTCCTGTTCCTGACCGACACCTTCAACCAGGAATGGTCCACCCTGGCCATCGCCGCTGAACGGCACGACAGAAGACAACTCGACCGCCTGCACGCCGGGGACAGTGCTCACGCCTCGACGCAGTTCTTCGAAGAAGCTGACCGCTTGCGCTTTGTCGTACTTCTGTTCGGGTAACGCTATGCGCGCCATCAAAACGTTCTCAGCGCGAAAACCAGGATTGACTGACAGCAGGTTCCGGAAGCTTTGCAGGAACAACGCGGCGCCAATCAACAACACGAGCGACAAAGCGAGTTGCGAAACGACGAAGAGATTGTTCAGGCGCTTGTTGGAGCCGGACGCAGAGCCACGCGCGCCTTCTTTGATCGCGTCCTGCAAGTTGATCCGCGCGGCGCGCATTGCGGGTGCGACACCACACAGCACACCTGTCACGAGCATGATCGCGATCGTGAAGAGCAGAACACGAGTGTCTACACCAATTGTTTCAATGTGAGGTATTTGCGACGAGACCAGACGCTTGAGTGCAGTGACGATCCACACTGCGATCAAAACTCCGAGCGCGGTTCCGAAGAATGAGAGCAACAGGCTTTCGGTTAACGTTTGCCTCGCGATGCGAAATGCACTGGCGCCGAGACACTGCCGCACTGCGAGTTCGCGTGTACGCGCAGCCGCACGCGCCAGCAGCAGGTTCGTCAGATTCGCACAGGCGATGAGCAGAACAAGTGCAATGGCGCCGAGCAACACGAGCAGCGGCCGGCGCACTTCGCCGGTTATGTGAAGTTGCAACGGCAACAAAACAGTAGTTCCACTCGCACCGAGATCACTGGTTCCCGGCCGCACGCCGCGTTCTGTGGTGAATGCGTGGTACAGCGCGGTGATCTCTTTTTGCGCGTCGTCCTGCGTTGCGCCGGAGCGTAGTCGTCCAACCGGAAAGAGGTTCCACGAGCTCGCGTTCTGCGGATCCAAACCCTTTGGCACCCAAAGTTGCACGTGACCTGAGCTGCCCGCGCGTTCGGCAGGATCGGGAAAATCAAAACCGGGAGGCATGACGCCGACAACGGTCGTTGGATTGCTGTCGAGATTGATCGACTGTCCGACGATGTTGGGA
>JBKPJP010000245.1:0-11139 GCA_046730735.1 Acidobacteriota bacterium
TCCAGAACAAGCTCTTTGAAAACAAATACAAGGTTGAGAAGAGGCCGGAAGTTCGCTTTGATAAATTCGTCAAAGATCATTTCCTGCCTTACTCAGAATTACACAAGCGGACGTACCCAGACGACGTTCTAGTCTGCAACATGCTTTTCGAAACGTTCGGACGGATGAATATTTCAGAAATCAATCCACCGATGATCGAGAAGTTCAAGCAGAAGAGACTCGAAGGCGAGACGATGTACAAACGCAAGCGAAATCCCGCGACGGTCAATCGTGAGCTTTGCGTGTTGTCGAAGATCTTCTCACTAGCCTTCGACGCGGAGCTGATCGACAGCAATCCGTGCCGGCGAGTGCGGAAGTTTCGCACTGACACTCGACGGACACGTTATTTGACCTTCGATGAGGAAGCGAGGTTGTTCGAGAAACTTGAAGGTCAGGAATGGGTACAGCGAATCGTCACGATGGCGATCAACAGTGGAATGCGACAAGGAGAGATTTTCGATCTCACCTGGTTCGATGTGGACTTGTCGCGAGGCTTGCTCCACGTACGTGTTTCTAAGAACGGAAAAGATCGGTTCGTTCCCATCAATCAGACGATTCGCACAATGCTGGAAAGATTGCCACGCACGAGCGAGTACGTCTTTCCAAGTCCGAAGACTGAAGGTCGTCTTGTCGACGTGAAGTTTCGTTTCGATAAGGCAAAGAAAGAAGCAGGAATCAGAGACTTTCGCTTTCACGACCTTCGCCATACGGCGGCCACGAGGATGGCCGATGGTGGCGCCGATGCGTTCGCATTGGCTGAGATCTTCGGATGGTCAGATGTTCGAATGGCTTTGCGCTACACGCACGCTACCGACGAGCGAAGCGCCGAGCAGTTGAAAATCTGGTGAAACCGATTGGACCAAGTGACGAATCGGTGACAAATGAAAAAGGCAGGGTGGTCGACCTGCCGTAAGTACTTGATTCTATTGGTGGAGCAGAGGGGGGTCGAACCCCTGACCTCCGCATTGCGAACGCGGCGCTCTGCCAAACTGAGCTACTGCCCCACGCGGAGTGCCATATTAGGAATCGCGGCTGAGTAGTGTCAAGGCGTGCGTGAGGGCTGCGTCCAGTTTCGCAACATTCTTGCCGCCGCCCTGCGCCATTTCCGGTTTGCCGCCGCCTCGGCCATCGAGCATCGCACAGGCCTCGCGCATCAACACACTCATGTCGCCCTCGGCGTCTGGCGAGCGGGCGAAGACCAGACGCGCCGTGTCTTTGTCGCGGGAAGCCAGCAAGGCAACGACGCCGGGCTTTGCGATCAAAGCATGCGCGAGTTTTTTTAGTGACTCAGCATCGCGCCCGTTGAAGACCTGCACAACCACACCTTGTGACGCGTCAGCCAACAACTTCTGCGCTTCAACTTCAGCCGCCAACTCTTCCAACACACGTATGCGGCGATTCAACTCCTTGTGCTCTTCAACCATCTGCGCCGCGTATCGTGGAGCATCATCACGTCCCGTGCTGAACAACGCCGCGACTTCACGCGCGCTCCGATTCGCCTTGCGATAATCCGCCAGCGCCCTCGTGCCTGCTACAAACTCAATGCGCGTCAAACCCTTCGCGCGTTCCCACGAGCGCACCGCGATCATGCCAACTTCACCAGTGCGATACGCATGAGTGCCGCCACACGGCGTCAAATCGAAGCCTTCAATCTCGATCAAACGCAGATCACCATCACGCGCCGGTTCTTTTCGCAACTGTAGTTCGGCCGCCTCCGCCGGCGTCACGTTACGAATTTCTATCGCTCGATCTTCCCAAACAACGTTGTTCGCGAGCTCTACGGCGCGTTCGATTATCTCGGTCGTGGGATTGGTCAGATCGACGTCGATCTCGCACGACATTTCGAGTACACGAAAACTCTTCGTCGGCGCGTTGAAGAGATTGACAAAAGCCTGAGAGAGGATGTGCTGGCCGGTGTGTTGTTGCATGTGGTCCAACCGGCGCGACCAATCCACACGCCCCTTCACCACCGTGCCACGCGACGGCATCATTCCCTGGACCACGTGCAGCACGCCGTTGTCACCGTCGTCGATGCACTCAACCACACGCGCGCCGTTGAGCGTCCCGGTGTCACTCGGCTGTCCGCCACCCGTCGGATAAAATGCAGTGCGGTCGAGCACTATGGCGGTCCAACCACTGACGCGGTCCGTGACGTCAACAACTCGAGCGTCAAACTCGATCAGATGAGAATCAGAATAATAAAGACGTTCAGTTACGGCCATTGTAAGATAACCAGCATGAGAGCTTCTCCACGCAGACTAATAATCGCAACAGCGATCATCGCGCTATTCGCCGGCATTTCCGCAGCCGAGGAACCGCCGCTGAAATCGATCACTTACCGGCTTTCGATGTCGCGACCGGTGTCGCATCTTTTCGAAGTGTCGATCCTAATCGAATTGCCGGACGAATTGAAAGACAAGCCGCTTCAGTTGCAAATGGCCAAGTGGTCGCCCGGACGCTACGGCGTCTTCGATTTCGCCAAGAACGTGCAGGAAGTACGCGCAGTCGCAGCGGGCGCAGCGCGCCCGGTGTCGCGTATAAACGATCAAACGTGGAGCGTGTCGCCGGCAGGCGCGGGGAACCTCACAGTCTCTTATAAAGTCTTCGCCAACGATCTCGACGGCACTTTTTCACAGCTAAACGCCCGCCACGCCAATTATAACGGCGGTTCGATCTTCATGTACGTCGTGGGCCACAAACCGGATCCAGTGAAGTTAACAATCCAGGCTCCCGCCGGCTGGAAGATCGTAAATGGCCGGTTGGACCACCCGGGTCAAACTGAGTGGCAGTTTCCAAACTGGGACGTGATGATCGACACGCCAACGGAGATGGCGCCGGATTGGACGCAGGATGATTTCGTGGTTGACGGCAAGAAGTATCACGTCGTCGTACACTCGTTCGGTGACGAAGGCGGCAAGCGGTCGGGACTAGTGAAGGACATCGAAAAGATCGTGCGCGCGGAGGTGGGGATGTGGGGGCCGCCCGAGTTTGAGGAGTACACGTTCCTGCTTCACTTTGCCGCCGACGATCGTTCCGGAGATGGAATGGAGCATCTCACCTCAACTCAGATCATCCGGCCCGGCGCACTCGGTGATCCCGGTGTGTATGAAGACACACTCGGCACAGTGGCCCATGAATTCTTTCATGTTTGGAACGTCAAAAGACTTCGTCCACAGGAACTTGGACCATGGGACTTCACGCGTCCCGTAGCGACGCGCGGTCTCTGGGTTGCCGAAGGCTTCACAAACTACTACGGCCATTTGATGTTGCGACGCGCGGGTATTGTGGATGACAAAAAGTTTCTGGCCCAGGAAGCGGAGACAATCAAGCGCGTCGAGAGCGCACAGGGAAGTCGTCTCATGAGCGCGGAAGAGTCGTCACTCACGGCGCCGTTTATTGATAACGCACCGCATGCGCAGACCACTAACCTCCAGAACACTACGATCAGTTATTACCCGAAAGGTGAGCTCATCGGCATGGTGATGGACTTGCTGGTGCGTGGACGATCCAAGGGCAGGTCGTCGCTCGACGACGTGATGCGCGCGATGTATGAGGAGTTTTATCTGAAGAGCCCGAACAGCAGTTACTATCTGCGCGGCCGAGGATATCAGCCGGAAGATCTCGAGCGCATCGTGGCGTTGCGATCGGGTGCGGACTTCAGTGACTTCTTCAAACGGCACATCCGCGATGTCGAGGTGCTGCCTTACGACGAGGCGTTTGCGTATGTCGGATTGCGGTTCGTGAAGACGCCGGCTAAAGACCCATATGATCTGGGGCTGTCGCTCCAACTTGGACCAATGCGCCAAATAATCATCACAAACGTTCGCAACAACTCGCCGGCGGAGAATGCGGGATTGCAAGCCGGGGATGTGATCATATCGTTTGCCGGAAAAGAAACGCTTACGCGTTTGAAGACGGGCGACTCAGTGCCCGTGACGGTCAAGCGCGATCGGAACACGATTAAGACGAATATCCTCGTGGGGGAACCGGAGGTATTCGATTACCGGATTGAAGAGAAGCCGGATGCGACAGTTGAGCAGAAGGCGTTGCGCACCGCGTGGCTGAAGGGATAAAGATTTTACGCAAAGGCGCAAAGCCGAGCCGCAAAGCCGCAAAGGAGAAATTTTACCCTGCGGCTTTGCGTCTTTCTTTGCGACTTTGCGTGAAATTTCTTAAGGCACGATGACTTCGAGTGAGTGCGGCGCGATCTCGAAGCGCATCGGTAAGGAGCCGATCAATTCACCATCGATCTGGACCGGGGCGTTGCCGTAGGCCTTCACCCTTACGGTGTTCACAAAGCGCACTTCGGGTTTATCGCGTGGCATGCCGTTGCGCATCGCCTGCGAAAGCAGGTGCAGGTAACGCCTCCGGCTGGTCGTATTGATAACGCAGACTTCGAATTCGCGTTGGTCCAATCGTGCGCCCGGCGTGATTGCAAGATCGCCACCGTAACGCGGCGCCTTGCCGATCGCTGCAAACGTTGCGTTGTACTCCTCGCCGTTGATTTCGAGTGTGAAAGGCTGCGGGTTCCAGTTTGCAAGATGACTGAGACCTGAAAGCCAAAAGGCGCCTTTGCCAATACGCTTCTTCAGTGACGGCTGCACGCCCTGGACCACTGAAGCGTCCAGACCAATACCCGCCATCAACACGAAGTGGCGACTCTGATTGGTAGTCTCATCGGTCATGAGACCGAGATAAATTTTGCGTGACTTACCCGCGGCCACGACTGCAACGGCTTGTTCCTCGTCGAGAGGCAAACCAAGCTCGAGCGCGAGAACGTTTGCAGTACCGCGAGGAATGATACCGAGACGCGCATCAGTGCCAGCCAAACCCTGAATCGCTTCGTTGATGGTGCCGTCGCCGCCGGCAACGATTACATCACTGCTGCCCTCACGCGCAGCGCGTGCGGCTATCTCGGTCGCATCGCCGGGTCCACTCGTCAACTGTAAATCGACTTTGAGGCCGAGTGACTCAAGACTTGAGACAACATCCTGAATCGGTCGACGTCGAGAGTTATAACGGCCGGTCTTAGGATTGGAGATCAGTATTGCCTTGCGCGTAGCCATGTGGCTAAGTTTGAAGCAGGACACCTGCATCGCGCAAATCGTCCGTTTCGAAGCCTTCCGTAAAAGAATCATAAATAGGTGCCAGGGGATTACGGGCTTCGACAACTTTGCCCTGAGATCGATAAAGCCGCGCGAGGCTCAACGCCGTGCGTAGCTGCCACGCTTTTGCTTTCTGCGACTCCGCAATCTGAAGCGATCGCCTGAAGCAATCTTCAGCGTTCGCCTCATTATCAGGCGTCTGCTTCAACAACAACTCGCCTTTGACGCGGTACAGCTCAGCTTCGTAATAACGCTCGCCTTTGCTGTTTATCATCGCCATCGCTTCGTTAAGCAAAAGTAGTGCCTCTTCGATTTCGTTAACTTTGGACAAGGCTTCGGCGAGCAGTGCAAGAAAATGCGGACGAACGAGGAATGTTCCTGTTGCATCAAGCGCAGCAAGACCTTCACGGATCTGATCTACTGCCTCACGCGCACCGCCGTGTTTGCTTGCTGACCACGCCTGCATGATCGTCGCCATCGCGCCATACAACGCCAATCCATGTTCGCGCGAGATGTCGATAACTGCTTCGGCGTAGTATTGCGCCATCAGGGGGTCGCGCCGGAGTTGATAGAGAACGCTCGCGAAGAAAGCCGCATGCGCGAGGCCGTGTGGCTCAGATAATTCACGCGCGCGCGTCAGCGCTTCTTCAATACGTGCCAGCGACTGATCTGGAAAACCGGTAAACCAAAGCGACCAGGCAGCAAAACATGGCATTGCCACGCCGGGATTCAGAGCGTAGAGAAAAGAGTCGTCACGATGTTGAGTGGGATCGTAGATCGCGAGCGCTTTTTCGAAATGATCCAACGCCAACTCAAAATTGCCGAGATGAAGGAAGGTCGTTTCCAGCGCCCAGTGACCGCGCAGCGCGAGTCCCGGGTAAGGCAGCCGCTCAGATAGTCGCAAAAATTCCTCGGCTATGTCGCGCGCAGTCTCGAACTCCGCGCTCAAAGTGTGAAACGTCCAGAGGCCCCAGAGAACTTCAGAAATGTCGGGCGAGTCGCCCAACTGCTCATGAAGCTCTCGCGCCTTCATGTAAACTCGCCCGACGTTTGGCGACGCGTAACCCTCAATCGCGATCAAGGGCACACCGAGAGTGAGGTGCAAACAAAGCGCTTCGTTTATGACCTCACGCGTCTCGGGCAGTTTGCCGATCAACTCGATGCCGCGACGCGCGAGACTGACGGCCTCCTGGTACGCAAAGCGACGGATGGCGATGTTCGCTCCTGCTTTAAGATAGTGTGCAGCGCGCAGGTAGTCGCGGCCGCGCTCAAAGTGCATCGCGAGCTCCACTGAAATTTCCGGCGCGCGTTCACCGTAAACTTGCTCACCACGCTCTGCTATCAGTCGATGCATCTGCGCACGCCGTGTTTCCGGCAGGCGTTCGTATAAAACGTTCTGATACAAAGCGTGTACGAAGCCATAGCGCGTCGTCACTTCTCCGTTCGGGAGTTCATGAATGCCGCAGTCCTGAATGTACTGCCGTTGACGCGCCAACTCCACGCAACGCTCTTCAACGTCGAGCGGATCCTCTTCGAGTCCGGCCGCGAGGGCGAGTGTCGAAAACTCGAGCCCGGCGACACTTGCTGCTTCGAGTGTCCTTTGCTTGTCTGGATCGAGAAGTTCGACTTGTCTTTCGATCATCTGCCTGATGTTGTCAGGCACTCCGAGTTCGATCTTGTCTTTGTCAACGCTCAAATCCCAACCGCCGCCGTTACGCACGACAATCAATCCCGTCTCCAAAAGGTAGTCGACGGTATTCACCATAAACAGCGGATTTCCATCGGTGCGCTCGTGTATCAACGTAGACAAGCCGGCGGGAAACTTGTTACCCGGAAACCGAACGGCCAGATAATCTTTGGTCGCGGCGGCAGTCAGGTATTCGAGCGGCATTTCCTTGCACAACTGCTTCGCGAGCAATTGCTGTTTGACCACTTTCAGTGGATGGCCACTGACGTTGAGTTCGACGTCGCGATACGTTCCGAGCAGCAGCAGGTGAGCGGGCCGGCGTTCCGTGGCCAGATACGAGATGAGATCGAGCGTCGAGTAATCACTCCAGTGCAGGTCTTCTAATATAAGGACGAGGGGCACTTTCGCCGCGAGCAGATCCAAGGCCTCACCCATCTCTCGCAACATGCGTTCGCGAGTCGCGCCTGACATCTCCCTGCTCAACAACTCCCGGTCGGACGGGCTCAACAGCCAGGGCATTTGCAGCAACCACAACGGCGCGTGAGCTCGCAGTAATTCAGTGATTTGTGGTTCTTCACGGCACAACCGCCCGATTGCTTCGAGCACGGGCAGGTAAGCTTCGCCAGTCCCATACTGCTCTAAACATTGACCACGTCCGACGCGAATGGTTCCGTCCATAGGAATCGTTCGTACAAAGGCGTCGATTAACGAGGTTTTCCCGATACCGGCTTCACCAGTGATAAATCCGATTTGCCGTTCGCCACGCTTCGCGCGTCGCAGCCAGCGTTGCAAACGCGCCAACGGCTGTTCGCGGCCGACCACGTCGTTGAAAACGGGGAACGCGCCCGAGTAGAAGTTGTCCTGAGACCGTAGCACCTGCTCCGAATCAACTATCTGACCGATGAAGCGATAACCGCGCCGGTGGGCAGTTTCAATGAATTGCGGTGTCTTAGGATCGTCTTCGAGGGCTTCTCGCACTTGCTGAACGGTGACTTTTAGAACCGCATCACCGACAAACGTCTCCGGCCAGACGGCGTTCAGCAACTCATCTTTAGTGACGAGCTGGCCCGGATGTTGAATCAGGTAATTTAGGACAGCAAAGGCTTTGGGCCTGATTTTTAGCGCTTCAGGGCCTCGCCATAGACATTCATTGGCGAGATCGAGGGAAAACCGATCGAAAGATATCCGCTTTTCGTTCGCGATGGGGTTCATAGAGGCACACAACCTCCATACGTTAATCGCGCATTTTCGATGCGTTTTGGACCTATCTATTACGAAAAAACTTTACCGGACGTTTACCGAAAGTTTATGACTGCATTCGCAGCAACCTCTATCTTGATGCTGGTGGCACTTAACTGATCGGAAAGAAAGAGGAGTTTGTTATGAAGAACGTAGTGGTAAAGTTCGGGCTGCTCGCAGTGATCACGATGATTGCAGCGATTGTTCCCGCAAAGGCGCAGAGCCTTCAGTACAAATTAACCGCGAACATTCCGTTTGATTTCACAATAACGGACAAGAAATTGCCGGCCGGTAAATACTCAGTTGTCCGTGCTCAAATCAGCAACGGAGATCAGGTTTTACTGTTCAGCAGCGCGGATGGACAACAGCAATTATCTCGCTTGACCATCCCCGTTTACGCACGTGACGTGATGAAGTCGGGCGTTCTGGTTTTTCACCAGTACGGAGATGAATACTTCCTGACTCAGATTTGGCCCGCGGGCGGTCAAACGGGACGGGCGCTTCCAAAATCACGTGCTGAACGTGAGATCCAGCGGCAAAGTAACGACGCTAAGGTCGCTCGAGTAGCTCTCAGATAACTGGACAGCAAGTACTTTCAGAACTAGACAAGCCACGGATGACCAGCAACATCCGTGGCTTATTTTGCTTGTCATGTAGAACAAGTCTTAGAGACTAGAACAGCTCAGAATAGAACAAGTCAGGAAGAGAGGGGCTTGCCCCCGCTTCTTCGAGACCCCTCTATCAGCGGGGGCAAGCCCCTCTTCCTGACTTGTTCGATTTTGCGGTTCCTTTTTTACTCCAGGCGATAGTTCGGTGCTTCTTTGGTGATGATCACGTCGTGAACGTGAGATTCTTTCAGTCCCGCTGAAGTGATGCGCAGGAATCGCGTACGCTCCTGAAATTCGGCGATCGTGCGGCAACCTGTGTAACCCATGCCGGAACGAAGACCGCCGACAAGTTGAGTCACCATTTCCGCGAGCGTGCCTTTGTAAGGAACGCGTCCTTCGATCCCTTCGGGCACGAGTTTAGCCTCGCTCTCAGTCATGTCCTGCGCGTAACGATCGCGAGAACCCTCGCGCATCGCACCGATCGATCCCATGCCGCGATAACTCTTGAATGAACGGCCCTGGAACAAGATCACTTCGCCCGGCGCTTCTTCAGTTCCGGCAAATAGTGAACCAATCATCACTACGTCTGCGCCGGCTGCAATCGCCTTGGCCACGTCGCCTGAAAACTTCACGCCACCGTCGGAGATTACCGGTACATTTCTCTCTCGCGCGGCTTTAACACAACTCGAAATCGCGGTTATCTGCGGCACGCCAGCGCCGGTCACGACTCGCGTCGTGCAGATCGATCCTGGTCCAATACCGACTTTGATCGCGTCAACGCCTGCGTCGATCAATTCCTGTGCGCCCGCGGTGGTGCCGACATTGCCGGCGATCAGATCTGTTTCGCCGTGGCGTTTTTTGATGTCTTTGACTGCTTCGATCACGCGTGACGAGTGACCGTGCGCAGTGTCGATCACCAGACAATCAACACGCGCCTTAACGAGCTCATCGGCGCGTTCGCGATAATCGCCGGTCGCGCCAATCGCCGCCGCTACTCGCAAACGTCCGAGATTGTCTTTCGCGGCTGTCGGGTATTTGATGGCCTTCTGAATGTCTTTGACAGTGATCAGTCCTTTTATATGCTTGTCCTCGTCAACGACGAGCAGCTTCTCGATGCGATGTTTTTGCAGCACCGCTTTCGCCTGTTCCAACGTCGTTCCGACCGGAACAGTCACGAGCGGTTGTTTCGTCATCACTTCACTGACCGGAATGTCGAACCTCGTTTCAAAACGAAGATCGCGATTGGTAATGATGCCGACGAGGTGGCCTGATTCATCTACCACCGGCACGCCGCTGATGTGAAATCGCTCCATCACCTGCAACGCTTCGCGCACCGGGCGATCCGGTCGAATCGTTACGGGATCGACGATCATTCCCGATTCAGATCGCTTCACTTTATCGACTTCTTCCGCTTGTCGTTCAATGCTCATATTCTTGTGAACGACTCCGATACCGCCTTGTTGGGCCAACGCGATCGCGAGCGCTGCTTCGGTCACAGTATCCATGGCCGCGGAACAGAGCGGGATCTGTAGCCGGATATTTCGCGTGAAGCTGGTAGAAGTATCAGTTTGGGAGGGTAGAACGTCGGAACGATCTGGTATTAAAAGTACGTCGTCGAAGGTTAGTCCTTCGTAAATGTCAGAAGTAATCATGTAAGGTCATTATACATAGATGGCGAGCTTTGGTTGAGTGCGACTGTAGTTTGATCGCTTGCCACCGGTACTGCCGCGCGTTTCTGAAACCAGTGCAGCGCAGCCAGGGCGGCGGCGGTCAAAATTGCAAGAATTAATATTGACAGGATGACGGTCAGGAATGGTGAACGTGTCGCCGGCGTGTCTGTATAAACTTTCGAATGAAGCGGCGTCGTGTTGATCTCGTCCGACGACTCGCCATGCTCACGCAGGTAGCGCGTATAACCTTCGATGGCTTCACGTTCATCGTAACCAACACACTTCGCGTAAGCCTTAATAAAGCTCCGGTTGAATACACCTCCGGGCAGGCGCTTGTAGTCGTTGGCTTCGATGGCTTCGAGATAGTGGACGGAAATACGTGTTTGGTCGCAGATCTCGCGTAGGCCAATGCCTCGCTCCTCGCGGGCGAGTCGCAATTGTTCGCCTATACTCGCTGCCATCTCCAATCGCTCGATCCTGGCGTCGGGTTGGTTGAACGATTATCCCAGGTCTATCGCTGCGCCGCTTGAAGAATCAGGTACAACTCCCACTTTTTCTGCACTATAGCTTGCGCTGCTAAACGGTGTCAAACTTTTGTACAGCAAAAGATCTGCGTCTCTTGCTTCTTACCGCCCGCGGTGGTACGTTGACGCAACAGTGACCCGATACAGTCGCTTTTAATCTCTACAATAGACAAAGTGAGGACAAAGAGATGCCCCTGGAAGCACTCGGAATGGTTGAGACCAAAGGATTCGTGGGTGCAGTTGAGGCCGCCGATGCGATGGTCAAAG